>CAISJJ010000516.1 GCA_903885595.1 uncultured Bacteroidales bacterium | reverse complement strand
GTTATGTATGGGCATATAATGTATGCGGATTCTCAAATCCCACAACTTTATCGCAAACAACCTCTGCATGTTTTACCTGTGGTACTCCCATCACTGTGAATCATGTGGCAGGAACAACTGCGCCGGTAAATAAAACGGTAACCTATGGCACGGTTACCAATATCCCGGGACAAACTGCGAAATGCTGGATTACCAGGAATCTTGGCGCCAGCCAGCAGGGTACTGCCGTAAATGATGCTACTGAACCTTCTGCCGGCTGGTACTGGCAGTTTAACCGAAAACAGGGGTATAAGGTTGAAGGCTCAGTACGTACCCCCAACACCCCATGGATTGATTTTATCACTGAAAATTCCGACTGGCTGGCTGTAAACGATCCATGTGCCCTTGAAATAGGCATGAACTGGCGCATTCCCACCTATACTGAATGGTCCAGCGTGGATGGGAGTGGTGGTGGCTCCTGGACAAACTGGAATGGCCCATGGAATTCTGCGTTAAAAATGCATGCAGCCGGATATCTCGACGATATATCTAGTGCATTGTTTTTCCGCGGTTCGCGGGGTTTTTACTGGAGCGGTTCACAGTTTGGAACCGGCGGCGAAGGCAGCTGGAATCTGACCTTCAGGGATATTAGCTGCAGCGTGGGTATCGTTGGAAAAGCCCGCGGCTTTTCAATTCGGTGCCTCAGAGAGGCGGGCAGCGTTATAACCACCCCCACGGTTTCTACTGCCCAGGTTTTAAACATCACCCAAACCAGCGCCACAAGCGGAGGCGATGTGATTTTTGATGGTGGCGCCACCGTGACAGCAAGGGGGATATGCTGGAGTACATCTTCAAATCCCACAATAACTGACAGTCATACCACCGACGGAACCGGAACAGGAACCTTCTCAAGTATTCTCACCGGACTTGCCCCCAATACACCATATTACCTGAGAGCATATGCATCCAATAGCATTGGCACAGCCTATGGAACTGAGGTTCCCTTTACTACCTTATCATATTTTACCTGCGGTTCTTCCATTACCATTAATCATACTACGGGAGCTGTGGCCCCGGTTGCCAAGACCGTGACCTACGGCACTGCAGGAAATATTGCAGGATCTTCAAAATGCTGGATTACCAGTAATCTGGGGGCCGATTATCAGGCTACTGCGGTTAATGATGCCACAGAAGGTTCGGCAGGCTGGTACTGGCAGTTTAACCGGAAACAGGGCTACATGCATGATGGTTCAGTGAGAACGCCCGGTACGGTCTGGTTAAACCCAATAACTGAAAATATTGAATGGCTCGCAGTCAACGACCCTTGTACCATTGAACTAGGCCGGGGCTGGCGGATACCTACCTATGCCGAATGGAATAATGTAAGGACCGGTAATGGTTGGACAAACTGGAACGGCCCGTGGAACTCAGGATTAAAACTCCATGCTGCGGGTTATCTGCGCTTTGATGAAGGTTCACTTGATGGACGGGGCATTTACGGCAGTGTATGGAGCAGTACACAATTCAGTCCTGAATATGGCTGGTACTTTTACTTCACAAACGGGAGTTGCAATGAAAATTACGACTTCAAGGCATTCGGATGGTCAGTGAGATGCATGAGGGATTAGGTGCGATGTAATAATGTTGTTCATAGCCTGTATGGTCTACCTTCAATCAGCGAAGCGGTCAATCTGTTCAAAAAACTAAAACATGAAAATATTATCCACCTTCATTATATTCTTTTGTTTCATTAACGGATTATTGTTTTCGCAAATAGCTGTTAACACAGATGGTGCAATTCCGGACAACAGCGCCATGCTGGATGTTAAATCAACCACGGGCGGATTCCTGCTTCCGCGACTTACACTTGTTCAGCGCGATGCGATTCAAAATCCGGCCGAGGGACTCATGGTTTATTGTACTGATTGCGGGAATGATAATTCTGGTGCGATGGCGGTATTTATCAATGGAAATTGGAGACTTATAGCCGCCAATTGCCCATTGCTTGCTGCACCAGTAGCGGGTACTCATGTTGCTGCATCAACTCAAATAACCTGGGTTTGGGACGCCGTAACAGGAGCAACCGGGTATAAGTGGAATACCACAAATAATTACAATTCTGCTACCGACATATCCCTTGCGACCTCAAAAACCGAAACAGGACTTTCTCCCGGAAATTCCTACACGAGATATGTATGGGCATACAACATTTGTGGAAATTCTGCAGCAACCACCCTCGTTCAGAGCACCCCTGTTTGTGGTTCTCCCTTTACAATTGATCACATTGCCGGAACCGTTGCCCCTGTGACCAAATCAGTGACATACAGTACCGTGACCAATATATCCGGAGAACCTCAAAAATGCTGGATTACCAAAAACCTGGGCGCCAGTCAGCAGGCAAGCGCTCAAAACGACGCTACCGAAGCGTCGGCTGGCTGGTACTGGCAGTTCAACCGGAAACAGGGCTATAAGCATGACGGCGCTACACGCACACCCAATACAACCTGGATTGATAACATCCTTGAAAATTCGAACTGGCTGGTTGCCAATGATCCTTGCGCACTGGAGCTTGGCAGCCCCTGGCGGATGCCCACCAACACCGAATGGACCAACGTGGATGCAGCCGGTGGCTGGTCAAACTGGAACGGTCCATGGAACTCAGGTTTAAAACTCCATGCTGCCGGAAACCTATACAATGGAGATGGGCAGCTTTTATCGCGCGGCTTCACCGGGTTCTTCTGGAGCAGCACTGAGTCATACGATTACTGGGGTTTCCGTTTTTACTTCAACCTCAATTACTGCCTTACGAATGGGACAACTAAAACGAATGGTTTCACCTTACGATGTTTGAGAGATGCTAACAATTCTCCTCCCACTGTTATCACAGCGGAGGTTATCAACATCGGGTCAACCTCAGCAACATCGGGTGGAAATATCACAACCGATGGAGGATCTGTAGTTACTGAACGGGGTGTTTGCTGGAGCCTGAACCAAAACCCGTCAATTTCCGATAGCCATACTTCTGAGGGCAGTGGTTCTGGGATTTTTACCAGCGCCTTATCAGGACTGACGGCAGACACCACTTATTTCGTCAAGGCTTATGCAACAAACAGTGTTGGAACTTCCTATGGGAAAGAGGTTAATTTTTATACCGGGACCTGGCCTTGCGGCACCTCCTTAACTGTTTACCATGTTGCAGGAACTATAGCGCCGGTGACAAAAACTATCAGGTATGGCACTGTTACGAATATACCCGGTGAACCATCGAAATGCTGGATTACAAGTAATCTTGGAGCCGACCATCAGGCCACGGCTGTGAACGATGCTGCCGAAGCCACGGCAGGCTGGTACTGGCAGTTTAATCTTAAACAGGGGTTTAAACATGATGGAACGACCCGAACTCCCAATACTGCATGGATAGATCCTGTTCCCGGAACCCGAGACTGGGAGGCTGCCAACGATCCGTGTACCCTTGAGATGGGCGCCGGGTGGCATATTCCTACGTTTACCGAATGGACCAATGTTTCTGTCACCGGGGGCTGGGCCAACTCAGATGACGCATGGGCCTCCGCGTTACATCTCCATGCCGCCGGAAGCCTGAGCGGCTATGATGGAACCCTTTCCGACCGCGGTCTTTTCGGCCACTATTGGAGCAGGACAAAAGGACAACTCGATGGCAGCGGCTGCAACCTTTTTTTCTGGGAAGGAGGATGTGGCATGAACCTTTACACCAGCAATTCGAATGGTATTCCGACGCGATGCATAAAAAATTAAAGGCAAAAGGCAAAAAGCAAAAGGCAAAAAGCAATAACAGGGATCATTAAAGAACCCCGAGAAATTCCATTGCCTGCTTTTGCGTAGGAACCTTCCCATGCCACTTGTAGTCATTTTCAATTGATGGGATGCCTTTGCCCATAATGGTGCGGGCGATGATTACAGAGGGGAGACCCGGAGTGTTGGTAGCTGACTTCAGGGCGCCGAGGATACTGCCAAAGTCGTGTCCATCGCAATAAATGACATGCCAGCCGAAACTCCGCCATTTATCTTCAAGTGGTTCCAGTTTCATGACATTTTCAGTTTTACCATCAATTTGCAGCCCATTCCGGTCGATAATGGCGGTTAAATTATCGAGATTATGATGTGCTGCCGACATGGCGGCTTCCCATACAGACCCCTCCTGCAATTCCCCGTCCCCATGAATACTGTAAATCCGGTGGTTTTTATGGTCCATTTTAGCAGCAATAGCCATCCCAACAGCAACAGATAGGCCTTGTCCGAGGGAACCAGCTGATAACTCAAGCCCGGGCAGGCCATGGTCTCTGCCCGGATGACCCTGAAGCCTGCTTCCGAATTTTCGCAGGGTTAACAGTTCTTCAATAGGAAAATACCCGGCATGTGCCAGGGTTGCATATAATACAGGCGCAACATGCCCTATGCTAAGGATTACCCGGTCGCGCCCCGGCCATTGGGGATTCAATGGATCATGACATAATGCTGAAAAATAGAGCGCAGTGAAAATATCAGCCAAACCAAGTGATCCGCCCAAGTGGCCTGACTGTGCCTCCGTAAGGCTGGTCACCACCGATTTGCGGATGCCGGTTGCTATTTCACGCAGCCGGGCTGGATCCGATGATTGCCAGGTGTACATGGTTAGCGCATATCAATGACTTCAACCCCAGGGAATTTTTTCGCATCGAAGGTGAAATCGGATGCAGTGACAGGGGTATCGGTCAGATAGTTTTTAATTTTATAGGTGAATGTATTTCCACTTTTATCGTAGAGTGTGAAACTTCGCACCTGCTTTTTTGCTTTGTCAATTCCCAGGATGGCCTTTGTGAAATTTTTACTGGTATTGGGAATTAACTCCACTGATTCGATTGCAGGGTCGGCACTTTTAATAATTTTTGATTTATAGTTGGCATTGTAGGAGGTAAGCAATTTCGAAGGGGTTAAGGCATCATCTTTGTTTTCCAGCGCATTTATCTGAACTTCATTGGATTCCTTGATATAAGTCCAGATGGTTTTCCCATCGCAAATTACCATCTGGCCGGCAGCCGACATGGTATATTTATCACCGGATAACAGCAATGTACCGGTTTTTTCTTCATTGATCCTGGCCTTTACATTTTCCATCGTATAGGAAAAGTCGACCTTGATTGATTTGTAGGCCTTTGCCTTTGCGCTTACTTCGTCAAGCAAAGTTGCTGCTTTTGAATCTTTGCCCTGGCTGAAGGCAAGAATGGCTGTAAAAACTAACAAACTGGTCAAAATGGTTTTTATTTTCATAGTTCTGATAAATATTGATTAATCGATTTTTTTACCACCTCATCCTAACCCTCTCCTCCAGGAGAGGGAATCCTCCCCTTCTGCAGGAGTAGGGGCAGGGGGATGAGCTTTTTATTTTTGGCCCAGCAATGAGAGGTACTCTTCCAGCGATGCGAGGTCTTTATACCGTACATCTCTGGCTTTGCTGCCTTCAAATGGTCCGACAATTCCGGCTCCTTCCAGTTGGTCGATGATCCGGCCTGCACGGTTGTAACCAAGTTTGAGTTTACGCTGAATCAAGGATGTTGAACCATGCTGATGTGTAACCACAAGCCTGGCTGCCTCCCCGAAAAATTCATCTTTCTCGTTGGCATTAAATTCTTTTGCGGAGGATCCGCTTTCCTCATCGTAGTATTCGGGAAGGGCAAACGCCTCAGGATATCCCCGCTGTGACCCGATAAATTCTGTGACCTTATCGATCTCAGGGGTATCAACAAAGGCACACTGCAGCCTGATCAGGTCGCTGCCGGTAGAAAGCAGCATGTCACCACGGCCGATTAGCTGATCAGCGCCTGATGAATCAAGAATGGTACGGGAATCGATTTTCGAAATAACCCTGAATGCGATCCGCGCAGGGAAGTTGGCCTTGATCGTGCCTGTAATGATATTTACCGATGGCCGCTGTGTTGCAATAATCAGGTGTATACCGGTCGCGCGCGCCAATTGTGCCAGTCGCGTTAACGGGGTTTCAATCTCCCGGCCGGCTGTCATGATCAGGTCGGCAAACTCATCGATCACGATCACAATATAAGGAAGGAACTGATGCCCGTCGTTCGGATTCAGTTTCCGGGTAAAGAATTTTTCATTGTATTCCTTGATGTTCCTGACCTGGGCGTCGCGCAGCAAATCGTACCGGCTGTCCATTTCGATGTTTAGGGAGTTGAGCGTTCTGATCACCTTCTTCGTATCGGTGATGATGGCCTCTTCGGCATCGGGAAGCTTCGCAAGAAAATGGCGTTCGATCTTGGTATAAAGGGTCAGCTCGACCTTTTTCGGGTCGATCATTACAAATTTCACCTGCGATGGGTGCTTTTTATAAAGGAGCGAGGTAATTATGGTATTCAAACCAACTGATTTTCCCTGCCCGGTAGCTCCGGCCATGAGTAAATGCGGCATTTTTGCCAGGTCGGCGATAAAGGTCTCATTGGATATTGTTTTTCCCAGAACAAAAGGCAACTCAAAGGGAGTATTCTTGAATTTATCGGTTCCCAGCAACGATTTAATAGATACGATTTCAGGATTCTGGTTTGGCACCTCAATGCCGATAGTTCCTTTTCCCGGAATCGGGGCAATAATGCGAATGCCCATAGCTGCCAGGCTAAGCGCTATGTCGTCTTCGAGGTTTTTTATTCTTGCAATCCTTACCCCGGCTTCAGGCACAATCTCATACAGTGTTACGGCAGGACCGATGGTCGCTTTTATTTTCGCAATTTTTATATCATAGTTCGAAAGTGTCTGAACAATTTTATCCTTATTTGCTTCGAGCTCCTCTTTCCTTACGTTGACCGATTCCCCTCCGTAATCACTGAGCAAATCAAGCGGAGGATATTTATAGCCTGACAGATCGAGTGTGGGATCGTACCGGGTATCGAGGGTTTGGTGTGCAATTTTTCCGTTCCCAATTATCTCTTCAATTGGTTTTTCAATTTGCAGTTCAATCCCGGAATGACTTTCTGGTGTTAGTTCATTCATTGAGGGGACCTCTAAATCTATTTCAGTGGGAGGTCGTTCATTTGGCTCCTTCATATAATTAACCGGAATAACAGACATTTCGGTACTGTCATTGTCTGAACCTGTCGGTTGATCAGTTTTACCCGGGGGTGCATCCGTTTCAGCCAATTCATTCCGTTCTTTTGATTTGAACCAACGGAAGGGAATATTGAAGGCCATGATGAAGAAACTAAGGAATGTAAAACCAAGTAACATGGTCAGGCCGGAGGTTCCCAGGAATTCCACAAGCCATAGATTCATCTGGAACCCATAAATTCCTGTAAGAATGTCGTTGCCCGGGGCGATAAGGCCAAGCAGTACCGGGATCCAGATGATACCGAAGAAACCATATTCCAGTGTTTTCCAAATCGGAAAAACCTGGATATGGAAAAAATGCTTCATCCCGGTATTGAAGAGGAGGACAACAAAACAATACGATGCAACCCCAAACCATTTGGAGATAAAAAGATAGCCGGTTAAGGCGCCGATTTTACCCATCCAGTTTTCAACCGGTATTTTATTCTCAAAAAAAGCATCGAAGGTAAAATGTTTAAATATGGTATCGGTAAAACTGAAATCAGCCTGCCAGGATAAAATATAGGAGGTAAATGAAAAAAGCAGAAAAAGGGAGG
>CAISJJ010000515.1 GCA_903885595.1 uncultured Bacteroidales bacterium | reverse complement strand
TGGTGCGGAAGGCCTCTTCTTCAAGAAAACGATTGGTGCTGAAGTTAACCTCTTCTATGATGTATACAGTGGTCTGGTCTCACGTCCTGCCACCACCTTTCCCAGCTTCTATACAGATTTCATTCCTTACCAGAATTTTGGATCTGAGAATTACAAAGGAGCTGAATTGGGATTGAACTACAACAAATCCATTGGCAACTGGAAACTTTATGTAGGTGTCAATGCGCTTTACATCACCTCCAAAAGGACCAAAGTGGACGAAGTATACAACAATTCTTACCAATACAGACAAGGACAACCGGTGGATGCGACCTTTGGCTTACAGGCGCTGGGTCTCTTCAAAGATCAGGCCGAGATCAATGCCAGCCCAATTCAATCCTTCGGTACGGTAAGACCGGGTGACATAAAATACAAGGATCAAAATGGAGACGGAGTTGTTGATACCAACGATGAAATTTACCTTCGCCGTTACCAGACCCCATGGTCAGGAGGAGTACAGTTAAAGGTATCCTACAAGAACGTTACCCTTTTCGTTTCGGGTGAAGGCCGAAGTGGAGCGGATAACTTCATGGAAGGAAACTATTACTGGGTTGACGGGAACAAAAAATATTCAGAAGAAGTGCTCAATTCATGGACAACTGCAACTGCAGCAACAGCTACGTATCCGGCATTAAGCTCCCAGACAAACAGCAACAATTACCGCAGATCCAGCTATTGGCTCTACAACAACGATTATTTTCAGATTCGCAAGGTTCAATTAACCTTCAACATGCCCGAATCTGTTTCGAAATCGATGCTGATGAAAAACTTAGACCTGTTTGTGGATGCAACCAATGTGTTTCAGTTTGCTAAAAATCTGAAAATAAGAGACACAAACGCAACTGGCGAGCCTTATTACCGCACCTTTTCTATGGGTTTAAAAGCTAATTTTTAATTCACTTAAAAAGATTAAATTATGAGATCCATTCAAATATTTTCAATCCTGACGGTTTCACTGCTGATTTTTACAGCGTGTAAATTCCTGGAACCTGAAAATGACAACCACAGCACGATTGAGCGGGTTTATGACGAGCCAGCTTATGCCGAGGGATTGTTGATCAGGGCATTCACCTACATCCCTACCAACGATTACAGATGGGATGAAGTCGCCACCGATGATGCGGTAACCAACGACAAACTCAGCTCATTTTCTAGAATGGCTAAAGGTGAGTGGTCTGCACTTTATGACCCGCAAAATTTGTGGGACAACTCCAACAAGGCGATTCTCTATATTAACGAATTCCTAAGTATTGTTGATACTGTTAACTGGAAATGGACAAGTAAAGAGCAAAACAGTCTGTTTGTCAGGCGTCTGAAAGGCGAATCCTATGCCTTAAGAGGAATGTTTAAATTTTTCCTCTTAAGAAATCATGGTGGCATCGGATCCAACGGTACGCTGCTTGGAACACCTATTTACAACGAGTTTCTTGCCTCACAAAATGCGTTTTCCAAACCACGGGCAACTTTTGCCGAATGTGTGAACAGCGCTTATGCTGATTTCACCGAAGCATTGAAGTATCTGCCGACGGATTATGGAAATGTGGCTGCCATCGGAGGTCTGCAGGCAGGCTTCAGTGAAGTGACCGATATCAATGCCTACAATACCGTCATGGGAGACTTTTCCCGGCAACGGTTGAGCGGCAGGATCGTAAAGGCACTGAAAGCACGTTTGGCCTTGCTTGCTGCTAGTCCGGCCTTTAACGCAACCAACGATCAAACGCTGTGGCAAAATGCGGCCAACTATACGGCAGAGCTGTTATCCGGAATCAACGGTGTTTCAGGGCTCGATCCAAAGGGACATATATTTTACCTTGCGGCCCAGGTAACTGAGGCCAATCTCTCCAGCGGCGACTTGAAAGATTTGGGTGAAATCCTTTGGAGAAGACCAGTTTATACGGATCAGGTTCGCGAAGTAGCCAATTTCCCTCCCACTCTTTATGGAAACGGAAGGGTTAATCCTACACAAAATCTGGTGGATGCATTTCCGATGGCCAATGGTTATCCGATTGATGATGTGAACTCCAAATACAATCCGGCAGCTCCTTATACCGGCAGAGATCCCCGCCTTGCCCTGTATGTGGTTTACAACGGAAGCAGCATGAAAAGCACCACCATCCTTACGGGAGTTGGTAGTGGAAGCAATGCTGTGGATGCGACCCAAACCTCAACCAGAACAGGATACTATCTGAGAAAACTTCTCAGGGAAGAGGTGAATGCCAATCCGGCTGCATCGTCCACCCAGCAACATTTTCAAACACATATCCGTTATACCGAAATGTTTTTGAATTACGCAGAAGCTGCCAATGAAGCATGGGGACCTGACGGCAAAGGAACTTACACTTTCTCGGCAAAAGATGTCATTGCCGCGATACGCAAAAGGGCTGGAATAACACAACCCGACAATTATCTCGC
>CAISJJ010000514.1 GCA_903885595.1 uncultured Bacteroidales bacterium | reverse complement strand
TGCAGGGGGATACTTGGTACAGGAGACCGTGAACATAAGCCCCAGTCCCAGGATTAAAAAACTAAGTTTTGTTTTCATAAATAATCAGTTTTGGTTAATTGAAAAAAATAAGTTAGGATATTGTTAATGTTAAGTTAGAATTTGAAGACGATACCGAAGGCAATACTGGCATTGCTGAATGGAAGGGATTTCCTGAGTTCCTTGTCGGGACTGGTATCAGGGATCTCTTCATCAAGATTAATATTGCTGTAATATTCCGTTTTGGTTTCCTTTATGGTCAGTTCAGGCAACTGATCAATCCCATTCTTCTCATAATAAATGATCTCGCTGTACCTTGGGGAGTAGTTGATGCTGCTGAAATTACACTCAGCATACAGGGCTATCGTCTGATTGAGGGTCCACGAAACACCCAAAGCTGCATTGAGTCCGGCAGCAACCCCACCATAATAATGCCGTATCGCTTCCGATTCCATAGCCGGATAAACGCTTGCATTGTTGGTTTCTGCAGTTGCATTGACGGTGGGCCTGATGCCTAGTATGAAGCCGATGCGGGCATAGGGATTGAAATTATCAAATCCCGGGCTGATGACAATAGAAGGTACCAGCGACAACATATTCCCTGCTACATGGACATTGGCAGAGGATCCGCCTGGTAATTTCAGCACCGAATCGGCAATGTTCGGAAATCCGACGAACTGGCTAATCCCGAGTTCCAACCCAATGTATTTGGATGGTGAATAACCGAACGCGGCCACGCCGGTAAATCCGCGGCCCAGGGTAAGCGGGACAATTGTGACCATTGTACCTGATCCATTGTTTGAATAGCTGTAAAGCATATCGAGATTTGACGAAATGCCCGGGCCCACGCCAACACCCAAACGTGCGTAAAAACTCTGTGCCTGCAAAAGGCCGCCAAATAAAACTGATACCAATAAAACAAGTAGAGCTCTTTTCATATCTTTTAGTTTTTCAACGCAAAAGTAAATACAAAACATTATAAATTCTAATTGAAAGGCGCTCATTTATGAGTATTTTTGAAAAAAACAGGAGAATTGGTGTTTTTTTTTCCTGA
The DNA here is from genome assembly GCA_903885595.1 of uncultured Bacteroidales bacterium. GTDB lineage: Bacteria > Bacteroidota > Bacteroidia > Bacteroidales > FEN-979 > CAIVAT01. Next base: position 2,205 of record CAISJJ010000514.1, on the reverse strand, counting down.
ATTCAATACATTTGCCATGGTAAATAAATAAATCAGACACTATGAAAAAAATCTTCTTTCTTTTTCTAATATTGTTAATGGCCCCGGTGATGCTGCAGGCTCAAAACATCGAAATCACCCCATTTGGCGGATATGTATTTCCAGCCCGTTGGAACGCATCCAATGGCAGCCTGTACCTCGATGGTAATGCACAATATGGTGGCATGATCAGCTTCGGGATGAGCCGCGTGATGGATGTTGAATTCATGTACAACCGCATTGACACCAAGGCAACGCCGGAAGTTATCGGGTATAACATCGATAATATTCCCCTTAGCCAGAATTATTACATGATTGGGATTAACAAGAATTTCAGGGTGAATGAGACGGTCTCCCCATATGCCGGAATAAGCCTCGGTGGGGTTTATGTTGCTCCCAAAGAATCGGGCTACTATAGTTACTGGTTTTTTGCAATGGGTTTGGATGCCGGGGTGAAGGTTTATTTCAGCAAAGTAGTCGGACTGCGTTTGCAAGCCCAGTTGCTGATGCCCATCCAGGGCGGCGGATTTTCATTTTACTATGGCAGTGGCGGCGGAGGCAGCAATGTTTATGTCACCTCCACCTTATTTGATTTTGGTTTTACCGGGGGGTTGATCTTCCGGCTTGGCAAAGGTTATTAGCCACATTGCAATGATGTAAAGGCGGCCTCCTTCAGCAGGAGCCGCTTTTTTTTTCATATATTTCAATCCCGGTGATTTTCCGGGATTGAAATTCCTGTTATGAATCGAATTGTTTAACTTTGCTAGGTTGAAACCTATCCTGAAAAACTATTTTATGAAAAGACTGCTATTCTTGTTCCTTCTTATCGGACTTTTTTTTCCGGCTCGCGCCCAGGAAAAAACCTATGATACCATAGCCATCGTAATCCTCGACCATATGAGCGCTATCCTGGGAGATCTCACATCATGCAGGTTCAGGCTCGATGTCGAATCCGATCTTTCAGATCCTGATCTCGGGGTGGTCACCAGCCATGAAGTCAGCGATATTTCGTTCGGGGGGCCCGATAAAATGCTGATGCATATCACAGGCGACAAGGGACACAGGGGGTATTGGTACAATGGAAAAACCCTCACCTGGTATTCTTTCACCGAAAATAATTATGTCGTCATCAACGTCCCCAATCAAATCATTGCCATGATCGATTCGGTTAATGACACCTACGGTATTGACTTCCCGGCAGCCGATTTTTTCTATCCCACCCTGACCGATGACCTGATCGACCAGTGCGATTACATCTCATATCATGGCAAGACCCGGCTGAATGACCAAACATGTTTGCAGATTGTGGCAAAAAACAAGAAGATGACCGTTCAGTTCTGGGTTTCTGATGAGGCGCTGTTCCTTCCGGTGAAGATGGTTATTACCTATCATGACAATTCCGTTATTCAGCGCTATGAAGCAACCTTCTCAGACTGGCAGATCAACCCAGGACTGCCTTCAGCCATGTTTGAATTTGCGCTTCCTCCCGGGGCAAACCAGATTTCGATACTTCCAAGATAATCAAAACAGGTTTTACGGTTCTAACAATCCATCATATGAAAGCATCATTCAGCCTTATTTCTCTGGTCATATTTATTCTCGCATCAGTGATCATTTTATTTCCTGAACCACTCCAGGCCCAGCGGATGGGGCACGGCGGGGGCAGGAGCGGTGGCGGAGGCGGTGGCGGTCGTTCAATGGGTGGAGGCGGTGGCGGCGGGAACCGCTCCATTAACGGTGGCAGCAGGACATCCGCCAGCAGGCCACCTTCAAACAGCATGTCGAACCGATCGTCAGGAACACGCGATATGAATTCAGGCAGTCGCCAGGGAGCCAGCGCCGGAACACGCGACGTAAACTCAGGTAACCGCCAGCAACCAGGCGCCGGAACACGCGATGTAAGCTCAGGTAACCGCCAGCAACCCGGCAGCGGAACACGCGATGTAAGCTCAGGCAACCGCCAGCAGCCCGGCGCCGGAACACGTGATGTCAACACGGGCAACCGGCAGGGCAATTCCACCAACAGCCGCGATATCAACTCCGGAAACCGGAGTAACGCCAACATCAGCAACAACCGTGGGAATACGAATATAAATATCAACAACAGCCGGAATGTGGCGGTGCGCGTGAATCCACGGCCCTACCCCAGACCTCCTTATGCCTATGGGGGCTTCCATTATTCATGTT
>CAISJJ010000513.1 GCA_903885595.1 uncultured Bacteroidales bacterium | reverse complement strand
CAGTTCAATAAAGGTTCTTTTCGTCAACCCGGCCATCTCCGCTGCCTGACCTGATGATAGTTTCCCATCTTCATACAATTTAGATGCGATGATCATCGAAAAATCATAATCCTGCAAATCAACCTCATCCGGAATATTTAACTGTACTATTCTCATTGCTAAAGTTTTTATTGTTTTACAAATATACAAAAATTTAACCGGTGAGAAATGATGGAACTCAATGGATGTTTGACTGTTATTTCGTACTTTTGAAAAAAAAACAGATGGGACTGGTAAACGCACCTTTGATCCTTAAGAACCCGCGAAAACCGCAGCTTTCCGATGTAACGGTATCAGCATTGGCCGATACAGGCTCGGTTCATCTGTGTATTCCGGAACATGTCAGGCTCCAGCTGGAACTCGATGAACTTGATAAGAAGGAGGTCACACTGGCCGATGGTTCCAGGAAGCTTGTTCCCTATGTTGGCCCGATAGAGATCCGGTTTAGCAACCGTATTGGCTTTGCCGGAGCGCTTGTGCTTGGTGACGAGGTTTTACTTGGCGCCATTCCCATGGAAGATATGGATCTGGTCGTAATTCCAATGACCCGTTCTATCGAAGTAAATCCCTTGAGTCCGAATATTGCAACTTCCATCATTAAATAGCCTTTTATTTCATGCCGCAACTTATTCTGGATGATGGAACCCGGTTTACAGGCCAGTCCTTTGGGGCTCAGGTAGCCGCAGCTGGTGAAGTGGTTTTCAATACAGCTATGACGGGTTACCCTGAAAGCCTGACCGACCCCTCCTACAAAGGCCAGATCCTGGTTTTAACCTACCCGCTGATTGGCAATTACGGGGTCCCGGGCCGGGTGATAAAGGAACAGTTGTCAATATATTTTGAATCCGATCATATTCACATCTCCGGTTTGGTGGTTGCCGGCTACACGGCTGAATACAGTCACTGGAATGCGCTCGACAGTCTCTCCGACTGGCTGAAAGAACACAATGTTCCGGGTATCTGTGGCATCGATACCCGTGCTTTGACCAAGTTGCTGCGCGAACGGGGTACAATGCTTGGAAAACTCGTGCAGAACGATCCCGGTGAAATTGAAATGTATGATCCGAACCAGGTGAACCTCGTTGACCTGGTAAGTTGCAGGGAACCGGTGCTCTATGGCGGAAAAAATGTTCCGGTAGGATCGGCGGCTGACAACGTGGCCGGGTCAGCTTCAGGTAGTGATGATTTAAGGATATTACTGGTTGATTGTGGCGTAAAGAATAACATCATCCGTTGTCTGGTTGGTCTTGGTGCCACGGTGATCAGGGTTCCCTGGAATCATGATTTTACTAGGGACAATTATGATGGATTGGTGATATCCAATGGCCCCGGCGATCCGCAGCAATGTTTGATCACCATCGGGCATTTGAAGAAGGCACTCCTGCAGGACCGGCCCATCTTTGGAATCTGCCTTGGAAATCAGCTGCTTTCCATTGCCGGCGGTGCAAATACCTATAAACTTAAATATGGCCATCGGGGATATAACCAGCCGGTATTGAAGGTTGGCACTAACCGGGCTTACATCACTTCACAGAATCATGGGTTTGCCGTTGACAATAACACCCTTGGCAATGACTGGAAGCCGCTTTTTGTAAATCTCAACGACCATACCAACGAAGGGATCCACCACCGGACCAAACCCTTTTTTTCAACCCAGTTCCACCCGGAAGCCTCCGGAGGTCCTACCGACACAAAGTTTCTGTTCAACGATTTTATCAGCCTGGTAAGGAAATTTAAATCCGGAATTCCATATGATCCACAAGGTAGATAAGGTACTCGTGCTGGGTTCCGGCGCACTTAAAATAGGCGAAGCCGGCGAATTTGACTATTCGGGATCGCAGGCGTTAAAAGCGCTCAAAGAGGAAGGCATTATGACCATCCTCATCAACCCGAATATCGCAACCATTCAAACCTCCGAGGAAATTGCCGATAAAGTTTATTTTCTTCCCGTAACGCCCCAGTTTGTTGAAAAGGTCATTGAAAAGGAGCGCCCCGATGGGATACTGCTTGCTTTTGGCGGGCAAACTGCCCTTAATTGCGGGGTTGCATTATACAAATCGGGCGTGTTGGCAACCTACAATGTAAAAGTTCTCGGCACCCCGGTTGAAACGATTATTCAGACTGAGGACCGCGACCTCTTTTCACGGATGTTGCATGACATCGAAGTAGGGACTCCCAAAAGCTTTGCTGTCTGCAATCTGGAAGCCGCGAAAACTGCCGCCACTGCGATCGGTTATCCGGTTATTATTCGCGCTGCCTATACCCTGGGCGGACAGGGAAGCGGCTTTTGTTCAAACGAGGCTGAACTCGAGGTTCTGGCCGCCAATGCCTTTTCTTATTCCGGACAAATCCTCGTGGAGGAGTCGCTGAAAGGCTGGAAAGAGATCGAATACGAGGTGGTGCGCGACCAGTATGATAACTGTATCACGGTTTGCAACATGGAGAATTTCGATCCGCTGGGAATCCACACCGGCGAAAGTATAGTGGTTGCACCATCGCAAACGCTTACAAACATTGAATACTACAAACTGCGTGAACTCTCCATCAAGGTTATCCGGCACCTCGGGATCATTGGCGAATGCAATATCCAGTATGCCCTTAATCCCGGATCAGATGATTACCGCGTAATCGAAGTCAATGCCCGTCTTTCACGATCATCGGCGCTTGCCTCCAAGGCTACAGGCTATCCGCTGGCTTTTGTCGCCGCTAAACTTGGACTGGGCTATGGACTGCATGAGTTGAAGAATTCTGTTACCAAAGTTACCACCGCCTGTTTCGAACCATCCCTTGATTATATTGTCTGTAAAATCCCGCGATGGGACCTGAGTAAATTCACCGGGGTCTCCAAACAGATCGGCTCCAGTATGAAAAGCGTGGGTGAGATCATGTCCATCGGACGCACGTTTGAAGAGGTAATTCAGAAGGGTTTGCGGATGATCGGACAGGGCATGCATGGGTTCATTGGCAACAAGGAACTCAGTGTTGACAACCTGGAACAGGAACTTGCCAATCCGACCGACACCCGTATTTTTGTCATTGCGCAGGCATTTGCCGAAGGATTTTCAATCGACCGTATCTGGGAACTCACCCGCATTGACAAATGGTTCCTGTACCGGCTTAAAAATATTTATGACACCGGGCTGGCATTGGCTGCCATCGATGATTTGACTGCAATTCCACACAATCTGCTCCGCGATTCAAAACGACAGGGTTTCTCTGATTTTCAGCTTGCGAGGCTGGTTGGAAAACATGAGCGGGCTGAAATTGAACAGGATATGCTGTTTGTAAGATCGTTAAGAAAGAAACTTGGGATCATGCCCTGTGTTAAAAATATCGATACCCTTGCTGCTGAATATCCTGCATATACTAATTACCTGTATCTTACCTATAACGGGGATGAACATGATGTTAAATTTCCCGGTGACCGGATGTCGGTGATTGTCCTTGGTTCAGGCGCTTATCGCATTGGCAGTTCTGTTGAATTTGACTGGTGCAGTGTGAATACCCTGAACACTGTGAAAAAGGCCGGTTTCCGCTCGGTCATGATCAACTACAACCCAGAGACCGTTAGTACTGATTATGATGTTTGCGACCGTCTCTATTTTGATGAACTGTCGTTTGAACGGGTGATGGATATTATTGAGCTGGAAAATCCAAAGGGAGTGGTTGTGTCGATGGGGGGACAAATTCCCAACAACCTGGCCATGCGTCTGCATAAGCAGGATGTTGCCATACTTGGAACATCCCCGGTGGACATCGACAATGCGGAAGACCGCCATAAGTTTTCTTCCATGCTCGATCAGCTTGATATTGATCAGCCAAGGTGGAAGGAGATGACAAACCTTGCAGATATATATGATTTTGCCCTGGAGGTTGGGTTTCCGCTGCTCATCCGCCCTTCGTATGTACTCTCGGGCGCCGCCATGAATGTGGTGTCGAACAATAGTGAACTTGAGTATTTTCTGACGCTGGCTGCCAATGTGTCAAAAGAGCATCCTGTAGTCGTATCTGAATTCATCCAGGATGCTAAGGAGGTGGAGATTGATGCGGTTGCAAGAGCGGGTGAAATGGTTGCATATGCAATCTCAGAACATGTTGAATTTGCAGGTGTGCATTCGGGAGATGCAACCATCGTTTTCCCCCCGCAGAAAATTTACGTGGAAACAATTCGTAAAATCAAGCGGATTGCCCGTGAGATTGCAGGCTCCCTGAACATTTCCGGTCCGTTCAATATCCAGTTCCTGGCCAAGGATAACGATATCAAGGTGATTGAGTGCAACCTCAGGGCCTCGCGCAGCTTCCCTTTTGTATCAAAGGTGTTGAAAATTAATTTTATCGACATCGCCACCCGGGTGATGCTGGGCATTCCATTCGCGAAACCCGACAAGTCGATGTTCGATATTGACTACATTGGCATCAAGGCTCCCCAGTTTTCTTTTTCCCGTTTGCAAAAAGCCGATCCGGTTCTCGGTGTCGATATGGCTTCAACCGGAGAAGTAGGCTGCATAGGTGATTCATTTTATGAGGCCATTCTTAAAGCGATGTTGTCTGTTGGATACAGAATACCCGGAAAGAATGTCATGATTTCATCCGGGCCTACCAAATCGAAAACAATATTGCTTGAATGCTGTCATCAGTTGCATGAGAGCAACTATACAATATTTGCAACCCCGGGAACCGGGGCATTCCTGGCATCCAATGGCATTCCGGCTAAAATTCTGCACTGGCCCGATGAGGATGCCTCCCCGAATGTGCTGGAATACCTTCAGAACCGGCGCATCGACCTTGTGGTAAATATTCCCAAGAACCTTTCAAAGCATGAGTTGGATAATGATTATTCAATCCGTAGATCTGCGGTTGATTTCAACATACCCCTGATTACCAATCCGAATCTTGCTGCAGCATTCATCATGGCTTTCTGTAAGATCAGGCCCGGTGAAATTGAGATAAAAAGCTGGGATGAGTATTAATGTCCCTTCGTATCCGGAGCCAGATTTTTTATAAATTTTTTCCCGATAAAGTTCCACTCCGGTACTTCTGCTGTCGTCCGTTTGCCCATATATTCCATGATTTGTTTGACTTTTTCAGGATGGTCTTTAGCGATGTTATGCAGCTCACCGGTATCTGTTTTCAGGTTATACAACTCGACCCGCCGGTATGGCTCAGATGTCACATTTTTCCATACGCCTTTCCAATCACCCATGCGCACAGCCATGGCGCCGCCTCTTCCCGGATATTCCCAATATAGGTAATCATGCTTTTTTTGGCCTTTGAAACCAAGTAGTTCGGGTAGAATCGATATCCCATCCTGATCGGAGGAAAGGGAAATTCCAGTCAGATCGGCAAAAGTTGACATAAAATCCCAGGATGCACATGGTAATCCTGAGACTTTTCCTGTTTTTATCATCCCGGGCCACCGTGCAACCATCGGCACCCTGATGCCTCCTTCATGTAAGGAACCTTTATAGGCTTTGAGTATTCCGTTGCTTCGAAAAAAAGACGGATCAGCGCCTCCAACCTGAAAAGTAGCGCCATTATCACTTGTTAACAGAATCAGGGTATTTGAATCAAGACCAGCATCTTTTACGCTGGCCAAAACTTTGCCCACATAATCATCCAATGCAGCAATCATGGCTGCGTAGGTCGCATGAGGGTAAGCACAGGGAAGATACCCGCTGTATCCTGAATAAGGCTTATCAATCAAGGTCCATTTGTATATATCCAGATAGGTGTCGGGGACCTGGAGCGCCAGGTGTGGCAAGTTATAAGTGAGGTAAAGAAAAAAAGCTGAATCACGATGCTCCCGGATAAATTGTGAGGCCTCTTCCGTGATCAGATCCTGGGAATAGACATTGCCCTGGAATTTTTTATAGGATGCAATGTTGGCCGCATTGCCCTGGAACTTTTGATGAGACGAAAATACTGGATTTTCAAGGCTGATTTTTTCTTCATTTCGCCATAGATAAGAAGGATAATAGTTGTGAGCCTGCCTTTGACAAAGGTAGCCGTAGAAATAATGGAAGCCCTGCCGCGAAGGGATCCCGGAAGAACCAGGACCTCCCAATCCCCATTTTCCAATACAAGCTGTTTTATAACCTGCCTGCTGCATAAGGGTCCCCAGGGTAAAAGTGCTGTCCTTCAAAGGCATCTGGCCCATGAAAGAATCCCATTCACCAACTTCAGCATTATCCCTGATGTAGGCATGGCCCATATTCCTGCCGGTGAGCATGCCGCACCGTGACGGGGCACAAACCGGGCTGGCGGCATAGAAATCGGTAAATCGCATTCCTTCCCGGGCCAGGCGATCGATGTTGGGTGTGGAAATGATCTTTTGCCCGAAACACCCGGTTTCACCATAACCCAGATCATCGGCCATTATCAGGATAACATTGGGTCTTAATACTTTTTCCCGTCCCTTTTGTCCCGTTTGCGAAACCGCGGAAATTGTTGTAAATACAAAGACAAATGCGAATCCTGCAACAGTTAAAACCAAACTCTTTTTCATGCGGGCTAAAATTACCTATTTTTGCATTCCGAATTTTCTGACATGACCGATCGTAAAAAGTTTTTCCTTCCGATAATCCTTCTTGGCTTTTTCCTGTTACCTTTCACCGGCTGTGATGTTACCCGGCAAGCCCAACAGGTTTCCGATCTTGCCAGATGCGATTTCCGCATATTGTCTGCAGGGGATATAAATGTAGGCGGCGTAATGCTCCAAAATATCAGATCGGTAAGCGACCTGAATTTCAGCGACGTTGCGCTCATCATGGCAGGATTGGCAAGTCCCACCCTGCCACTCACCCTTCAACTCAATATTGAAGGACGTAATCCAAATGAGCGGGTTGCCGGATTAAACCGCCTTGAATGGATCCTCTTTATTGATGATAACCAGATGACCTCCGGGATCCTTGATAAACCCATCACCATACCGGCTAATGGTACATCTGTTTTTCCGGTTCAGATCGGGCTTGATCTTAAACAGGTATTGTCGGGAAAATCAGCCAGCGCTATTCTGAATTTCTGTATGAACCTTACCGGGGTGGGGAATGAACCTACCCGATTCAAAATAAAACTGAAACCTACCGTAATCGTTTCTGGTAAAGAGCGAACTCTTCCGGGATACATCACTGTTAAAACCAAATATGCCTCAAAATAATCCCAGCCCCCCCGATAGTTGAACTGATCCCGTTTTACGAATTGAACAGCAACAGATTCATCGCCCAGAAGGCTATTGATCCTGCCAGGTATCCGATCAGCGCCCACAGTGATACTTTTTTCAGATACCAGATGAAATCAATCTTTTCCATCCCCATTACCGCCACACCGGCTGCTGAACCGATGATAAGGATACTTCCCCCTGTACCGGCACAGTAAGCCAGCATTTCCCAGAAATAGTGGTCGGGTGGGAAGACATTCTGGTACATCCCAATGGCCCCGGCCACGAGTGGTACATTATCCACTACAGCCGATAGCATCCCTATAATGATGTTGATCATATACAGGTTTCCGATTTTCTTATCCAGGGTCCCGGCCAGTAATTCAAGATGCCCGGCCGATTGCAATGCGGCAACAGCCAGCAGGATGCCCAGGAAAAAAAGAATACTTGGGGTGTCAACCCTGCGAATCACCCCGGCAACGGTCACCATTGGGCGATAATCGTCATTTTTCGACTTATGCATGACTTCGGTTACGACCCAAAGCAACCCAAGCCCTAGCAGGATCCCCATATAAGGTGGCAGGTTTGTCAGCGTTTTAAATACAGGAACAAAAAGCAGTAATCCAATTCCGAGAAAAAATACGAGGTTTCTTTCGAATGGCGTTGTCGAATTTTCATGGGTGAATGAAGTCTTTCCCGACTTGAGTATATTGCCCTTCATCGTCACAGAAAGTAACGCCAGGGGAATAATCATTGATAATGCACTGGGAATGAATGTTTTTAAAATAATATTCACCGTGGTCACATGTCCACCGATCCAAAGCATTATGGTGGTTACATCCCCGATGGGACTGAATGCCCCTCCGCTGTTTGCTGCAATGATGACCATCCCGGCATAAAACCATCGTTCTTTCTTGTCCCCAATGATCTTTCGCAGCAGGGCAACCATGACAATTGCCGTGGTAAGGTTGTCGAGAACAGATGAAAGAAAGAAGGTGATAAGGCTGATCACCCAGAGTAGTTTTACCTTATTGGTCGTTTTTATTTTGTCGGTGATGATCCGGAAGCCCTCATGGGAATCGATCAGTTCAACAATGGTCATGGCTCCAAGCAGGAAAAAGAGAATCTCCGAGATTTCTCCCAGGTGCCCCAGGAGGGCATGATGAGAAAGCCAGTCCGGGAAATTTCCTGCTGGATTTGATGTAAGGTACTCGGTGTAATTTGCCGTGTTGAGCAGCATTTGCTCGCCACCCAAAGCGAACAGGAGCCACATTGTGATTGCAAGAAGAAGTGCCGTTGCCGATTTGTTGACCTTTAGCGGATGCTCCAGCGCAATAATCGCATAACCAGCAATAAAAACAAAGATCATTGTAATAAACAAAGCGATAAACTTTTAGGGTTCTGTCAATAATTTACGGAAAATGCTTATACACCCATTGATTTCATTGTTGATCGTGGTGGGAGTTGCAAACCATTCAACCATGTGAATTGTGCCTGATTTATTTTTAATCATGAGCTTGATCCTTTGTTTGGGCAGCCCTGATGAAATGCATTTTTCAAATTCCTGAATAGCCAATTGGCGGGTGTCGTCTGATAAAAAATTGTAAAAAGATTGATTGTTCAGCTCCTGGGGTAACCACCCCAGAATTTTAACTGCCGAAGGTGAAAATATTTTTATCGTACCAAACAGATCGGTAATGAAAAGCACATCTTCTGTTAAATTGATAATGCCTTGTAAAAAGCTTTCATGTTCCTTTAGTTCATCAAAAACCAGTTTTTGTTCCAGTTCAGCAGAAACCCGACTTGCGAAAAAGTGCAATGCATGATCTGTCATATCTGAATTTTCGATAGAATGCCTGTGCATGGCAACTAAAAAACCAATGATATTTCCCTGGCTGCTGAAAATTGGAATCCCGGCGAATGCATCCAACGACAGGTCGGCAATCAGGTAATCATCAGGAAACAGTGACTGGAGGTCATTTGGAAAAATATGCATTGATCCGTCAAGTAAATGAGCAAAGGGCGATTCAAACAGGCTGAATTCAAAGTTGTCGGCAATTTCTCCGTCATTAATAACTGTAACAGTTCGGGCCTGTTTTCCTTCAACTGTAATTTCACCAATTAATACAACATCAGCATTTGTTACCTGCGTAAGAAAAAGAGCGAGCGTTTCAAAATATTTTCTTCCGGTTAAGGCTGCCATTTCCATTGCACCTTGCCTGATAAACTCCACTAATTGTAATTCTATTCCGGTTCCCATATTCCGTGATTGGTTCAGGGTGCAAAATAAATCAATTATCCCCTGTTTAGGTAAAATTATTCGCTGATGATCATTGCCTCGATGATATAATCCAAATGAGGAAATATTCTTTTAAGATATTTATTGCCATACATCATCACTGAATCCTGGTGGTTCGCCGGCTCAAATCCATATTCCGAAAAGAAAGAAGAAGTAACCTCAAAGCCATCAATTACCCTCCCTACAGGAGGAAACCCGCGTAAACCATTATAATTTATTGTGTCCAGTTTGTGATTGTCTTTCATGTTGATAAACAATTGAGCAGTCCTGCTGTTTAACCCGTCGCGGGCATACGATAGCGTGCCTTTCAAATTTTTCGTCATGACTGGCTCATCTGGAATCGGACGCTTATCCCAGAAGTAATTGACATCTTTCCTGTCTCCGATCCCAAACTGTACCACATACTCCGGTTGAACCCTGAACAATGCACAGTTATTGTAAAATCCAGTGAGTAATAACTGATAAAGCCTGTCGGCCGCCACCGGTGACCATTCCCTTATTACTTCAATGGTGAAATCACCTTCAGAGGTTTTAAACAACGCTTTAAATGTTGCCGGAGACCGGGCCATCATCATGGATTGATCTGGAATTACCTGGGAGATGGCCTGCAACGCTGACAGGAACAGTAACCATGGTATCAAATATTTTTTCAAGATATCGGAGATTTATTTATTATTGCTGCAAATTGATAATTGAAATTAAAACCTTTGCATTCAGAAAAAAGCTGCTCAGCCATGCCAAAAGTACAAAATGAAATATTTCATCCTTGTTTTTTTGCAATTGATTGTGATCGGCTTGGAAGTGTTAAAATATTAATTAATTTTAGCTGGTCATTTACAGCAGGTTAGGTAGAAACATTCTAAATTATAATAGTTATATGAAATTACCAAAATCTATATCCAACTGGATCAGCATCACTGGCTCTATCATTTCTATCAATAGTTTTATCTTAATCTTGTTGTCGTTTGTACAAGATTTGGTAACAGAACATCAGAATCCTTACACGGGTATTTTTACCTACATAATCCTTCCGTCCATCATGGTAATCGGCTTGCTGATGATTCCGATCGGCATGCTTATCAATCGCAAAAAAACACATGATCCCGACAAGCGCTGGCCGGTTCTTGATATGAACGTTCCAAAACAACGCCAGAAACTGGTGATGATTTCTGTCTTCACTTTCCTGTTTCTCATAGTTTCAGCCATGGGCAGTTATGAGGCATTCAACTATACTGAATCAGTTGAATTTTGTGGTAAACTATGTCACAAAGTGATGGAACCCGAATATGTTACCTATCTGCATTCGCCCCATGCAAGGGTAGCATGTGTTGAATGCCATGTGGGAGAAGGTGCAGGCTGGTACGTGAGGTCCAAACTTTCGGGTCTTTATCAGGTCTATTCGGTAATATTCCATAAGTATCCACAGCCCATTGAAACGCCTATCCAAAACCTGCGTCCTGCAAGAGAAACCTGTGAACGGTGTCACTGGCCCCAAAAATTTTATTCACGCAAACTTCGCAGTCAGCGGGTGTATGTTACAGATTCTCTCAACACTGAATTTAATTATTCCCTGCTTATGCGCATCGGCCCCAACTACAGTGCCATGGGCCTGGTTGAGGGAATTCACTGGCATATTAATAAGGACGTGCGTATCGAATATATCGCCGCTGCAAAAGACCGCGAGACCATTCCATGGGTGAAATTTACCAATCTCAAGACTGGTGAGGTTCAGATATTCCAGGATGAAGAAAATATGCTGGATCCCAAGGCAATTGATACGTTAGAGCACAGGTCCATGGACTGTATGGATTGCCATAACCGGCCTTCTCATTCCTATAAATCACCTATGGTTTATGTTGATAATGCAATGATTTCTGGTGAAGTCCCAAAGGAGCTTCCATTCATCAAAAAAGTGGCAATGAATGTACTGAAGGGGACCTTCACCAATAAGGATTCTGCAATAACATATATCCGCGATAGTATTACAAATTTTTACAAATCCGGGTATCCTGCTATTTATCAGTCACAGAAACCACTGATCGACAAAGCGATCAATGGCATTCTGAATGAGTTCTCCCTGAATGTGTTCCCTTTCATGCGGGCTTCTTCAAAACAATACCTTAACCATATCGGTCATCTTGAATCCGATGGATGTTTCCGCTGTCATTCCGACAGGCATAAAAGTGATAAGGGCGCTGTAATATCGAAAGACTGCAATTTGTGTCATACCATCATTGCCCAGGGGCCAACAGGAAATATACGGTATGCAACAGTTGACAGCATTATGGAATTCCAGCATCCTGTCGATGTTAAGGATAATTGGAAGACCTATTTCTGTACAGAATGTCACAGGGAATTATACCCCTAAACCTTGCCTGTTTGTTTTCTTTTTACCAGTGATAATAAATCAACCCTGATTTAAGTTATAATCATTTTAAATTAGAATTTTTCATACATTTGCACACTTAATTTTATGCATATGTTCCTAAATTCAAATAAATTCCGGGGTGAGGGGTTGACGTATGACGATGTGTTGCTTGTACCTGCCTATTCAGAAGTACTTCCACGGGAAGTTGATGTTTCAACTTTGCTTTCCAGGAACATAAAACTAAATATTCCCATTGTTTCGGCTGCCATGGATACGGTGACTGAATCACGCATGGCCATTGCCATGGCGCAGGAAGGGGGAATTGGCGTACTTCATAAAAACATGTCTATCGAAGACCAGGCATTACAGGTTCGGAAAGTCAAACGGGCCGAAAATGGTATGATCCTGCAGCCGGTAACGCTAATGGAACATTCGCTGGTTGGCGATGCCCTGGCCATCATGAAAGAGTTCAGTATTGGCGGAATACCTGTGATCAACGCCCAAAACGAATTGGTGGGTATCGTAACAAACCGCGATCTCAGGTTTGAAAGGGATCACATGCGACCGGTTACTGAAGTGATGACCAAAAGAGTCATTACTATCAACGAATTCACTGATTTTGAACAAGCTGAAGCAATTCTCCAGGAGCATAAGATTGAAAAATTACCCGTTGTTGATAAAAACAACAAGCTGATAGGTCTTATAACATATAAAGACATACTTAAAGTCAAGGCGCGGCCGAATTCTTGTAAAGACAGCCTTGGCCGGTTGCGCGTTGCTGCTGGTGTGGGAGTGACATCCGATACCCTTGACCGCGTGGCTGCGCTGGTTCGTGAAAATGTCGATGCCATCGTGATCGATACCGCGCACGGGCATTCGCGGGGGGTTATGGAAATGGCTAAACGCGTTAAAAGTACTTTTCCTGATGTAGACCTGATAATAGGCAATATAGGCACTGCTGAAGCAGCAAAAGACCTTGCAAAACTGGGAGTCGACGGTGTAAAAATTGGTATCGGACCTGGTTCAATCTGCACCACACGTATTATTGCCGGAATTGGGGTTCCTCAGCTATCAGCAATCTATGACGTTACAACAGCCCTGAAGGGAAGCGGAGTGCCGGCAATTGCTGATGGAGGAATACGGTATACCGGTGATATCGTAAAGGCACTCGCCGCAGGTGCCCACTCAATTATGGCCGGTTCTCTATTTGCCGGAGTTGATGAATCACCCGGAGAAACCGTTATCTTCGAGGGGCGAAAATTCAAAACTTACAGAGGAATGGGCTCCATCGAAGCCATGCAGCAAGGATCGAAGGATCGTTATTTTCAGGATGTTGAAGATGATATCAGGAAACTGGTCCCGGAAGGTATCGTCGGGAGGGTGCCTTATAAGGGCTCCTTATCTGAAGTGATTTATCAAATGGTCGGTGGTCTTAAGGCCGGAATGGGTTATACAGGTTCACAAACCATTGACATTCTCCAAAAAGCAAAATTCATTAAAATAACATCAGCCGGTGTAACTGAAAGTCATCCGCATGATGTCACAATCATTAGCGAAGCGCCAAATTACAGCCGCTAATTCTTTTAGTAAACAGCAATTAATTTTTGTTTCAATCGTTATTAAAGCAACCAAATTAATACCTACGAACAATGAATAGCTTGAAATTTACATTTTTTTCCTTTGTATTGGTTTTTATCTCGTTCATCTCCGCAACAGCCCAGGATAAGAATGATGAAGTACTCATGACCATTGCCGGAAAACCGGTTTACGTCAGTGAGTTTATGAACATCTATCAGAAAAACAATGTGAAAGGTGAAAGTATTGATAAAAAATCATTGAATGAATACCTTGATTTGTTTATCAATTTCAAACTTAAAGTGAAACAGGCTGAAGAACTCGGACTTGATACAGTCTCTACCTTTATAACCGAATTAAATGGATACCGTGAGCAGCTTGCCAAACCATACTTTACTGATGAAGCTACCATTGATCGCCTTGTCAGGGAGGCTTACGAACGGGAAGCATGGGATCTTCGCGCCAGTCACATTTTTTTTCGTCTGAAAACAGATCCTACACCTGACGATACGCTGTCAGCTTACAACAAGGCTGTATCCGTCAGAGATAAACTGATGAAGGGTGAATCATTTGAAGAACTTGCCATCGCTTATTCTGAGGACCCTTCAGCAAAAGACCGGGAAGCAACGCAACAACACCCTTTTCTCAAGGGAAACCGGGGTGATCTTGGTTTTTTTACTGTATTCGACATGGTTTATCCGTTTGAAAACGGCGCATATAAAACGGAAGTTGGAAAGGTTTCAGTTCCGGTTCATACCGAATATGGCTATCATCTGATAAAAGTCACTGCCCGCCGGGCAGCGCTTGGCAAGGTAACGGTTGCCCATATTTTTATGGCTATCCCGAAAAATGCTTCCGCTGATGATTCTGCCCGCATTCAAAAACGCATTGATTCGGTTTATACTCGTTTAACCGGTGGCACCGCATTTGAAGACCTGGTTAAAGCCTATTCCGACGACAAAGGTTCTGCCGCAAAAGGTGGTGTGCTGCCTGCATTCGGAGTTAACCGAATGGTGCCCGAATTTATTGAAGCGATTTATACCCTCAAAAACCCTGGTGATATTACAAAACCCATCCTTACCCCTTATGGATGGCATATCGTGAAGCTGATCGAAAAGAAAAGTATCAAGCCCTTTGATGAGGAAAAAGCTGAACTTAAACAAAAGGTCATGAAAGATAACCGCGGGGATCAATCGCGCCAGGTTATACTCGCCAGAATTCGGTCGGAATACGGAGTCACCGAAAATAAAGAAGCCCGAGAGGAGTTCTACAAGGTTGTGACCGACAGCATTTTTTTCGCAAAATGGAAAGAGGCACAGGCAAGTGATTTAACCAAAACGCTGTTTACAATCAGCAATGCAGCTACCCAACAAAAGGACTTTGCCGCTTATTTGGCTGCCACCCAGCGCAAACAGGATAAGATGAGCATTCCTGCCTATGTTGAAAAAAAATATTCCGAATTTCTGGATGAAAGTCTTATAAAATTTGAAAATACCAAGTTGGAGCAAAAGTATCCTGAATTTAAAGCGCTTATGACTGAATACCGCGATGGTATCCTTCTTTTTGACCTCACTGATCAGAAGGTATGGTCCAAAGCAGTAAAGGATACGCTGGGGTTGAAGGAGTTTTACAATAAGAATAGGAATAACTACAAATGGGATAACCGGCTGGATGCAAGTATATACACCGTAAAGGATCTTCAGTCGGTTCCGAAAATCAAGAACCTTATAAAGTCGGGGTTGTCAGATAACGATCTTCAGAAGGAGATAAATAATGACTCCTTGAAAATCGTAACTATTGAAAGTAGTAAATTTTCAAAAAAGGATAACAAACTGATCGATTCGATTGCATGGGTTCCTGGGTTTTCACAGGATATAATTATCAATGGTTCTACGGTATTTATCTATGTTCGCAAGGTTCTTAAGCCTGAACCCAAGGAACTTAATGAAGCCCGTGGCCTGATCACAGCCGATTACCAGAATTACCTGGAAAAGGAATGGATCACAGCGTTGAGATCCAAATATCCCGTTTTGGTGAAGAGGGATGTGTTGGCAAAAATTAAATAGAAACCATTGAATAAATCGATTATCTTTCTTCTGATTTTCCTTACCTCGTGCACCACATTTTTCAAAAAGAAAAATGAACGTGTTATGGCACGCGTTCATGACGAGTATCTCTATGAATCTGACCTGGCCGGAATTATTATGCCCGGAACAATTCCCAAAGACAGCCTTTCCATCACGCAGAGTTACATCGAAAACTGGATACGTCAAAAGCTGATTATTCACCAGGCGGAGATGAATTTGTCTGAAACGCAGATGGACTTTACCAGGCAACTCGAAAATTATAAAAATTCGCTGATCATCTATGCTTATGAAAATGCGCTCGTAAGGCAAAACCTCGATACGCTTATCACAAATGAAGAAATTCAGAATTACTACGACATTAACCAGCAAAATTTTCTGCTCAAAGATAACATCATTCAAATCCAATATGTTAAGCTTTCATTAAAGTCGGGAAATGTTAAGCAATTCAAAAAACTACTTGCATCCAACAACCCGAACGATAGAAATAAACTCTCAGAATTGTGTGAAAAACAAGCGGAAGATTATTTTCTTGACGATCAAAATTGGCTGTTATTCAGCGAATTATTAAAACAAATACCCATCAAGACCTATAATCAGGAGGATTTTCTCAAGAACCACAGGGATCTTGAATATCAGGATTCCACCTTCGTTTATCTGGTCAGATTTAAAGACTTTAAAATAAAAGAAAGCATATCACCCTTGAGTTTTGAAAAGCAACGTATCCGCGATATCATCTTCAACAAACGAAGAATTGAGCTCATCAGCCGTATGCAGGATGACATATACGCTAATGCACAGAAGAAAAATCTTTTTGAGATTTATTAAATAATAATGAGAATGATCATATGGGAATTCCATCTGACCAATTTGTAAAACATAAAGATTAGAAGATGAAAGTCCTGCGAAACATATTGATTCTGATTGCCGTTTTTGTTTTGTTTGCTGCGACATTGACTGCCCGGGCGCAACGCGATTCGATCATCGATGGAATCGTTGGAATTGTTGGAGGCAATGTGATCCTTATATCCGATATTGAAAACCAATATATGCAGATACGGAGCCAGGGAATGATACAGGGCACTGCTCCGAAAATGAAATGCCAGATTTTTGAAAATATGCTTTTTCAGAAACTACTCCTGCACCAGGCTCAAGTTGACAGTCTGAGTGTTACAGATACACAGGTAGAACTTGAAATGGACAGGCGAATGCGTTACTTCATTTCCCAAGCCGGAACTCCTGAAAGACTAGAAGAGCATTTTGGCAAATCGTTACTTGAGATAAAAAACGAACTCCGTGATGTAATCAAGGAATCAATGCTGACTGAACAGGAACAGCAAAAAATAACAAAAGATGTAACTATTACGCCTGCAGAGGTGAAAACCTTTTTCAGGAAGCTTCCAAAGGACAGCATTCCCCTGATAAATTCGGAGCTGGAGATTGGCTTTATAATGAAACAACCGTTAATTGGAGAGGCAGAAAAGCAGGCTTCAAAAGATAAACTGAAGGGGTTCAAGGAGAGGTTTACCAAGGGCGATGATTTCAGCACGCTTGCAGTGCTCTATTCTGAGGATCCGGGTTCCTCAAAACAGGGAGGAGAACTTGGAATGTTTAAAAGAGGAGAAATGCGCCCTGAATTTGAAGCAGCAGCATTTAAACTGAAACCTGGAGAAGTTTCCGACATTGTTGAAACCGAGGATGGATATCACCTGATTCAGATGATTGAGCGCAGGGGAGAATATATCAATGTCCGGCATATCCTTCTGCAACCAAAGGTCTCACCGGTGAATCTTAACAAAGCAAAAGTATCTCTTGACAGTATCTCATCCCTGATTCAGATGAAAAAGTTGACTTTTGACGATGCAGTTGTAAGGTATTCAGATGACCCCAGTAAAAACAACGGAGGTTTGATGATCAATCAGCAAACAGGGAACAGTAAATTTGAATCAAGCCAGGTTGACCCTAAAATTTTCTTTGTAATTGACAAACTTAAGGTGGGCGAGATCTCTTCTCCTGTGTTAACAACTGATCGGGGGAAACAGGATTATCGGATTTATTACCTGAAATCGAGAACAAATCCGCATAAAGCAAATCTCGAGGAAGATTATGCCCGCATTCAGCTAATCGCGCTCGAATCGAAGAAAATGAATATGATAGATGAATGGATAACCAATAAACTCAATACGACCTATGTTGCGATCATGGATGATTTTCGCAATTGTACTTTCCAACGAAAATGGATTAAAAACTAAACCAGACAATCATGCAGTTTTCGTCAGATGTTGAAGCAGTTGATGCACTTGTAGAGAAATATAAACTATTAAAATCAGAAATCGCTAAGGTTATCATTGGGCAGGACGAGGTTGTCAAGAATCTGCTCATCGCTATTTTTTGCAAGGGTCACTGCCTGCTTGTAGGCGTTCCCGGATTGGCTAAAACAATGATGGTGAACACGTTGTCGAAGGCTCTGGGACTCAGTTATAGCCGGATTCAGTTTACACCCGACCTGATGCCTTCAGATATCATTGGCACTGAAATCCTTGACGAAAACCGTCATTTTCGCTTCATTAAAGGGCCTGTATTTGCCAATATTATCCTTGCCGACGAGATAAACCGCACTCCACCGAAAACCCAGTCGGCACTTCTGGAGGCCATGCAGGAGAAAGCTGTAACAGTTGCCGGAACAAGCTATCACCTTGATGAACCTTTTTTTGTGCTTGCGACTCAAAATCCGATTGAACAGGAAGGTACCTACCCGCTGCCCGAGGCGCAACTCGACAGGTTTATGTTTAACATATGGCTCGATTATCCTTCCTTTGATGAGGAAATCAGGATTGTTAAAGCAACCACAACAGAAAAATCCGTTTCTCCCTCAGTCGTGCTTCTAGCCGATGAAATCCTGTTTTTTCAGAATCTGGTGCGAAAAATTCCAGTTCCCGATAATGTTTTTCAATTTGCAGTAAACCTGGTTTCGATGACCCGTCCGAAAACACGAAAAGCCAATGACTGGGCAAACGAATACCTCACCTGGGGAGCCGGACCCAGGGCATCGCAATACCTGGTTCTTGGAGCCAAGTGCCATGCCGCACTTCATGGAAAATATTCGCCCGATATAGAAGATGTGAGAGCGGTCGCTACCTCTGTGCTTCGACACAGGATTGTGCGGAATTATAAAGCCGAGGCCGAGGGAATCAGGGTGGAGGATATTATAAACCATTTTTTATCCTGAAATATTTCAATTTTTTTCCTGCTACAATACCTTAATACTTTATCAGTTTAATTTAACTTTACATTCACTTATAAGTTTAAATTATGACAGGAAGACGCCATTCATTTTTTGTTTTCCTTCTAATTGGATGGATTTCAGGAGTTATATTAACAGGCTGCAATCAAGCTCCGAAAAGGAATGATGGCAGTGTTAACGACTCCCTGAATGGTAAAATAACACTTTCGGGGGCATTTGCGCTCTATCCGCTCGCTGTGAAATGGGCAGAGGAATTTGAAAAGTTGCACCCCGGGGTTACCGTCAACGTGTCTGCCGGAGGCGCAGGAAAAGGAATGACAGATGCTCTTTCAAAAATGGTCGACCTGGGTATGTTCTCAAAGGCAGTAAGCACTGAAGAACAAGCTAAAGGGGCGTGGTGGATTGCAGTGGCAAAAGACGCCGTTCTTCCAACAATCAATGCAAATAATCCTGTACTGCCTGATCTGAAAAAAAAAGGATTGACAAAGCAGAAATTTTATGACATTTTTATTACAGGGCATATAAAAACCTGGGGGCAGGCTGTTGGAAATAGCTCAATGGTTGACGTACAGGCATTTACCCGTTCAGATGCTTGTGGAGCGGCCGATATGTGGGCTAAATACCTTAACAACAAGAAGCAGGAAGACTTGCTTGGACTTGGTGTAAATGGCGACCCGGGGGTTGCCGATGCAGTCAGGAGAAATGTGGAAGGAATTGGTTTCAATAATCTCGGTTTTATTTACGAAATGCAAACCAGGAAAATTTATCAGGGGCTGAATGTTATTCCGATTGACCTCAATGAAAATGGAATTATTGATCCCGATGAGGATTTTTATGGAACCATGGATGGAGTTATGAAAGCCATCAATGAGGGGAAATATCCCTCTCCGCCTGCCCGTGACCTATATTTGGTTTCTGGTGGGAAACCTGATAACAAACTCGTTATTGTTTTCCTTAGGTGGATTCTTTCTGACGGCCAGAAATTTGTTTATGAAGCCGGGTATGTAGCGATCCAGCCGGACCAGATTAAATCAGAATTGCAAAAATTAAACTGAAATGTATCTCCTCAACCGCAAGCAGCGTCATGCTGTAAACTATACATGGATGATTATCAGTCTGCTGCTTGTGGCTTTTTTACCATTTCTCCTTTTCCTTGGCCTTTATATCAAATCTGTTCTGCTTCTCGATGATTATTCGCTGGTTGATTTGATTTTTTCAAGAACCTGGAAACCGTCAAGCGGACAATTCGGTTTTTATCCTTTCATTGTTGGTTCGGTTTGGGTGACCCTCGTAGCTATGCTGATCACAGCGCCGGTTTGCCTGCTTACAGCCATATATGTGACTCAATATACCCGGAAGTATTTCCTCCGGATCATGCATCCGGCTATCGATATCCTTGCCGGTATACCATCTGTGGTATATGGACTTTGGGGAATACTGGTGATTGTTCCGTTCATTTCACAGTACCTTGGCCCCTGGATGGGTGTTAAGACAATGGGCTACAGTATTCTTGCTGCCTCTTTTGTCCTCTCAATCATGATCATCCCCTTCGTATTGAATATCCTGATTGAGATTTTCAGGTCAATCCCTATGGAACTCAAGGAAGCAGCATTATCATTGGGTGCTACCCAATGGCAAACCATCAAGCATGTGCTGATCAAAAAAGCGCTTCCTGGTATCATCGCTGCTTTTGGATTTGGATTGGCCCGGGCATTTGGGGAGACCATGGCAGTGTTGATGGTTGTAGGAAATGTGGTCAGGCTTCCTAAAAGTGTGTTTGATCCGGGTTATACCCTTCCGGCCCTCATTGCCAACAATTATGGAGAGATGATGTCTATTCCGAAATATGATTCTGCCTTAATGTTTGCAGCCTTGCTTTTACTGGCTGTCTCGCTCTTTTTTAACCTTGTGATGCATTTTTTTATTGTCAGATATAACAAATTCTAACCCTTGACCCGCGGACAAAAAATAGAAGAAAAAGTTTTCAAGTCGCTGATGATCTTTGCGACCTATTTCATCCTTGCAATCCTGGCTATCATTATCTATAGCATTTTTGAAAAAGGGATCAAGTCGGTTTCGTGGGAAATGCTGACACAAATTCCAAAGGGGGGATATTATTATGGCAAAGGAGGAGGTATCCTGAATGCCATTCTCGGTTCGTTGGCACTCGCAACGGGCGCATCTGTACTGGCGTTCGTAATTGGGTTGCCGGTAGCTTTATATCTTAACGTTTTCCTGATACGGCATAAGAAAGTGATTGATGTGATACGTTTTCTTTTAGACCTGGTGTGGGGAATTCCTTCTATTGTTTATGGCGCCTTTGGTTTTTCACTGATGATATTCTTTGGACTCCAAACATCCTTGCTGGCCGGGATACTTACTGTGACCCTGTTTATTCTGCCGATCATGATCCGGTCGATGGATGAAATATTGCGTACAGTGCCGGTCGGGCTACAGGAAGCGGCCTATTCGCTGGGGTCCAATAAATCAGAGATTGCTTTTAAAATATTTACCCGCCAGTCATTCTCAGGGATTATTACGGCGGTGTTGCTTTCGTTTGGACGTGGAATTGGTGATGCAGCTGCTGTTTTATTTACAGCTGGTTATACTGATCATTTGCCCAATGGCTTGCTTGAACCGGTCGCCACCCTGCCATTGTCGATCTTTTTTCAGCTCTCGTCACCCGTGCCCGAAGTTCAAAACCGGGCGTATGCATCAGCCCTTGTGTTGACACTAATCATTTTAATCGTAAGTTTGTTTTCCCGTGGACTTGGTAAACGATATCATAAAACAAAAATCAACTTCTAGCTTGAATCTTTGATGGATAGCCAAACTAAAATAGAAATCAGGGACTTAAATGTATTTGCCGGGAAAACCCAGATTCTCAGGAACATCAATATTGACATCCCCAAGAATAAAATTACGGTTATCCTGGGGCCTTCAGGATGCGGAAAAACCACGCTGCTGAAGTGTCTTAACAGGCTTACTGACCTTTATCCGGAATTAAAAGTCAGTGGACAGATTATGATTGACGGCAGCAACATACTGGTCGCCAAGGAAGACATATATAAGCTCAGACAGCAAATGGGATTGTTATCCCAGCGGCCATATCCTTTGCCCATGACCATTTACAATAATATTGCCTATGCATTGAAGCTCAGGGGTATTAAGAACCGGAGGGAGACCCATAAACTTGTGATGCACTATCTGCAACAGGCCAACCTCTGGGAGGAAATCAGAACCCGGCTGCGGGAGCCAGCCTCGCGACTTTCAATTGGTCAGCAACAACGTCTTTGCCTTGCCAGGGGTTTGGCCGTAAATCCTGAGATTATCTTGGCCGATGAACCAACTTCCGCCCTTGACCCGATATCAAGTCAGTTTATTGAAGAAACTTTTTTAAAGCTGAAAAACGATTACACCATTGTGTTGGTTACACATGTTTTGCGCCAGGCAAAGCGAATTGCCGACAATGTTGTTTTTATGTATCTTGGCGATGTGATTGAACAAGGAAGTGTTGAAGAGGTATTTGGCAATCCGAAAATGGAAAAAACAAAGCTTTACCTGGGAGGAACTTTTAATTAGTTACATATTTTGTGAAATTTTAGTTATTTTTATCGGCTGGAATTAATTCCTGTTTATTAGATGGATAAATCAGAAAAGAAGATGGAATTGACCTTCCTCCAAAAAATCGTTCTGCTCGCTTTGGATGATAAGGGATGGTTTGGAACCTCCGAACATAAAATTAAATTCGGTTTGGTTGGAGCCATCCTGTTTGAACTATATAAAAAGGAGCGGATCACATTTCAGAATGATGAGGTCATTGTCATCAACGCCAAATCGACAGATAACGTCGTGCTCGACAGGGTACTCAATCTGATCAAATCAGCTAAGAAACAACGGAATCTTCGTTCCTGGATTCAACGAATTGTTTATAAAAAGCTCCTTCTGCGCAAAACAATCCTGAAACAACTGATTCATAACAAGGTAATTACAAGGGAGGAGTACACCCTGATGATGGTCTTTTACCAGACGAAATTTCCTTTGATTAATTTGGAAATTAAAAGGAAATTGCAGGAAGAGATTTATGAAAATATTGTTTCGGATAAAGCACTCACCGATTTTGATCTGATGTTACTTGTTGTAATGAATAACTGCAAAATGGTCAGAAAAAATTTTGGTGGTTTTATACAATATCTGAAAATGCGTGGACGGATAAATGAGATTACCCAGTTTAAAACCTCGCAAACTGAGACAGAAGAAGTGATTAAATTACTTCAGACAGCCATTTCACGCGCCATTATGGCATCAAACGTCTCCATTCACATATAAAATTTGCCCTGCCAGGTGTTTTGCCGTTCGAGCTCTTTTTCTATGAGCCGCAGAACTGCATCATAACGGATTAATCCCCAGCTTGGTGGTTGCATTCGAGGATTTTGAACCCCGACATTACCGGCGGCATTAATGTCGGAGGATGCCATAAACCGGGGAGGTATCTCCCCCGAAAATCGTTCAATCACGACAGAAGGGTTGAGACGTTCAAGAAATTTTACAATAAAACTGATATATCCCTCAAGGGTGAATTGAAAAAAATCATCCGGTTTTTCGTTAAACTCCTGTTCCATTCTTGTCCCCTGTACAATTTGTAATTGGTGAAATTTCACCGAATCCAGAGGTAACCCGGAAATCAGTTCAACGTAGGATAACATTTCCTCTTCCGACTCTCCGGGAAGTCCGAAAATGAAATGCGCTCCGGTTTTTATACCAAGGTTATGGGTTTGATGGATAACTTGTTTGCTCAGATCAAAGTTGTGCTGCCGGTTGATCCGTTCCAGCGTTTTATCAAAGCATGATTCAATTCCGTATTCAATCTGGATATAAACTCTTTTTGATAATTGCCGGAGGTATTCGAGGATGCCTTTGTCAACGCAATCAGGCCGGGTACCAATAACAAGTCCGGCAACATTTGGATAATCCAGCGCCTCTTCATACAATTCCTTCAGCCTTGGCAAGGATGCGTACGTATTGCTGTAAGGCTGGAAATATACAAGATATTTCGATGCTTTCCGGTAACGCACCAGGTGAAAACTGATGCCTTTTGCAATCTGGCTGTGCAGCGGTTCAACCGGGTTGCAGTATGATGGATTAAAAGCATCGTTGTTGCAATAGGTGCAACCTCCCACACCTTTGGTACCATCGCGGTTGGGACAGGTAAACCCTGCATCAACCACGACCTTTTGCATTCTTCCGCCAAAGGTTTTCCGGATGTGTTCGGTATAGGAATTAAACCGGCGACGATGCCCCCACTGATAAACTTCGTTTGTCAAAATTCGTTGTTCAGTAATCGATATTAAAAAAACCGGCGAAGCAATTGCTCCGCCGGATATAAATTGACTGAAAATGACATGGGGCTATTTTGTTGCGGCTTCAAGTCTTTTCATAATTGAGAATATAAATATTGCTGAAAGAATACAACAAACAATAAATATTGACCAAAGCTGCCAGAGGTCTAATACACCCCAGAATTTACTGCCCACAAAGAGGAACTTATTCCCGACTGCAGTTGCCAGTAACCAGCCTCCTTGCATCAGACCCTGGAATCGGGGAGGTGCAACTTTCGAGACAAATGATAAACCCATCGGACTGAGAAAAAGTTCAGCTATGGTAAGTACCAGGTAACTGCTGATTAGCCAGTAAGGTGCAACCCGTGAAGAATCAGGGACCGGGTTGTATTTCGTAATTCCATTAACATCAACATATTGCAGCTCGTGTGGTGAAATAAGCCCTAACGATGCAACCAGGATGATAACAAAGCCAATGGCGGCGATAATCATTCCGATTCCTATCTTCTTTGGTGCAGATGGCTCGAGGTTCTTCTTGCTAAGCCAGGCAAACACCCCCATGACCGGGAATGTTAACGATACGATGAACAAGGGGTTGAATGATTGAAATACTTCAGGAGCAATTGGATTTGTGGCATTGTAGGTAGTGATGAAATAATAGGTGAGGCCACCCAGGATAATGAACATAGCTCCTCCGATCAATCGTTGGGTAGTATTCTTCCTGAATAAAAGAACAAAACCGGCTACTGCACCGATAAAGGCCAGAATCGATTCAAGGTTGAAGAAAATATTTGTAAACGGGGCAACCTCTTTAACTGTATAATCGCGGGCAAAGAAGGTCAGGGTCAGCCCGTTTTGATGGAACGACATCCAGAAGAAAATAACTACGATGAAAACCAGGATCAGTGAAGTAACCCTTGGCCTTTCTTCCTTCGTTGATACCTGGAACATGATGGCAATAAAGCCTATAAACAGTCCAACGGCTGCACCCAGTGCGGCAGCATCTTTCACCGTATTCCGGAGCAGGAAGTAAAAGATTACTGAAGTGGTGATCATTAACCCGCCACCTAAAAGGAAACTGACCAGGTTGGCATTGGCCCTTGGTTTATTTGCATCTTCGGCTTTTTTAACTTTTTCAACACTGGGCAACAGTTTGTTGAAAATGATGTAGACCAGTAACGATAATACCATTGCCCCGGCTGCAATCCCGAATGCATAGTTATACCCCCTTGAAAAAGCATCAACATAATTCTGGGCAAAGGCACCAAGATCCGTCACTTGCATTCCACTTACTTTATCAGCCAACTCCTGGAATTTCGAGGTGTCCTGAAGTGTGCCCTTTTGATAGGCATGACACATTGCAGGTAAACTTCCATCGTGCATGAACCCCTGTGTTTTGAGGAACCAGTTACGTATTCCGGTGGCAACAAAAGGAGCAAAGAATGCACCGATGTTGATACCCATGTAAAAGATCATAAAGGCGGAATCACGTACTTTTGAATATTTTGGATCGTCATACAACTGGCCAACTACTGCCTGCAAATTGCCTTTGAACAAACCATTTCCGAAAGCAATGGTAAATAAACCGGTTAATGTTATGGCCAGCGGGTTGCCTGGGAGGGCCATGATGACATACCCGGTAAACATCACAACAATCCCCGCAAGAATGACCGCTTTATACTTCCTGGTAACATCGGCCAATATCCCGCCAACAAGTGCAAGCGCATAAATACCAAAGTAAAACCAGCTGTAATAACTTCCTGCCTCTTCTTCAGATAAGCCATATTTGGCTTGAAGAAAAAGCACAAGAATCGCCATCATGGTGTAAAACCCGAAGCGTTCGCCCATGTTGGAGAAAAATGCCACAAAGAGCCCTTTTGGATGTCCTTTAAACATAATAGATAAATTAATGGTGAATAATCATTGGAATACTGTGGATGCTGATTGCAAAATTAGTCAAATTTGCACATCATCCAAGGTATCGTTTTCAAATGCAGATTTTTACATATTTTTTTGTAAAGATGTAATATTTTATTTGATTCGTCGTCTCGTTATCACTATGGAAATCCAGGAATTTCAGGCCAAGGTTTATCCGTTAAAAAATAAATTATTTCGCTTTGCTAAGCGTATGCTCGATCATACCGAAGAAGCGGAAGACCTGGTTCAGGAGGTTTTTATCAAACTTTGGAACCTTCGACATAAACTTGATGAGTACCGGAGTGTTGAGGCTCTGGCCATGATTACAACAAAAAACCTGTGTCTCGATAAAATAAAGTCCAGGCGATATCCGATCGAAAATATGGAAAACCATCGCCAGTTCTTAGAAAATATGCCCGATGAAATCAAGACGGATTATTCTGATCTTATCCATGGAATTCACCAGGCGATAAAATTACTTCCTGAACAACAACAAATGATTGTACATCTCAGGGATATTGAAGGCTATGATTTTGAAGAGATTGCTGAAATTGTTGATATGAATGAAAACGCTATCCGTGTTGCCTTGTCACGAGCCAGAAAACGGATCCGTGAATTGCTGACCAAAACAAACATATATGAATACCAGCGAAATTGAGATCTTACTTGAAAAGTACTATGAAGGCACTACATCCCTTCAGGAAGAGAACGATCTTCGGGATTTTTTTCAACACAAGTATGTACCGGCCCATCTGGAGTCGCATCAAAAGATCTTCGGCTATTTTATTGAAGAGGGAAGACAAGAACTCAACGACCCTGATTTTGATCGAAAAATTACGAGGAATCTTGATATTCAATACATAGATACACCTGTCATCAGAATGCAGCAGCATAAAAACGGGTTCGTTTTCATCATCAGCATTGCTGCCGGTATTTTAATTCTGATTGGCCTGTTTTTTACACTGAGGCAGGATCTGCTTCGAAAAGAAACGCCGGTACAATTCACTATAAACCAGGAGATGAATTTCGCAGTGGCCAACGAAGCATTGCTCATCGTCTCATCAAACCTGAATGCCGGTTTACGGCAGGCCGATCGATTACAGGTAGTCGATAAAGCCATTAAGAATTTGCAGCTTTTTAACAGATTTTATCAGTATCAATCCATAATTATTAACCCGGACGAAATCCAGCAAAAGTCCTCTAAATCAAAATGAACATGAAAAAGTTAATTTTTAGTTTCGTATGTATGGCCTGCCTGAGCATGCCACTCCTCCTGAATGCACAAAGTCCGATTGACAAGGTGTTTGAAAAATATTCCAGTCAGGATGGTTTTACCTCTGTAAATATTTCCAAAGAGATGTTCCAGATGCTTATGCAAATGGGACAAGGCGATGGTAAAGATACAAGCATGGTGGAAATAAAGAAAATGATGGAACAGCTTACCGGTCTCAAAGTGTTGACTTTCGCTTTTGATTCCACGAAAATTGTAAAGGCTGTTTCCATTTACAATGAATTTGCTGGTGTTTTTCCCGCCAGTACATACAAGGAATTGATGACCATCAATGAGGGTAGGCAGAACATCAGGTTTTTAACAAAACAGGATGCCAATGGCAAAATCAATGAAATGGTCATGCTCATGAAGGATAAAACCGAAGTGGCTGTGCTTTCGCTTACCGGGAATATTGACCTCTCAACAGTTTCCAAACTTTCGAAAGGCATGAATATCCATGGAATGGAGGGTTTGAAGAAAATGGGAAACCCACACCATAAATAGAATAAATGTTCCCGCAGATTTTCGCGTTTTCCATAATTGATTTTCGCCGATTTTTAACTAATTTTTCTGCAAAAATCTCAGACACAAATTTGCGAAAATCTGAGGGAACCCTTTTTAAAGCCTGATCAGCACCTGTCCCGTCAACTCAACGCGAATATTGCCTTCCGTCAGGTCAAGTCCGGTCCCTACAGCATTCCGATCGGTGTAATGAGTAATCCCACCTCTCAACCACAAATTAATACTCCTGGCTATTCCAAACTTCATTACCAGACAGGCTCTCGTTCCTTTCCCCTGGTATGCCGGTACAGAATATCCATAAAGAACTTCAGGTTCGTATACATAAATCCTGGAAGCATACGCCGGAATGTCAAACAAAGCAAAACGAAAGGTGATCGATTCGAGCCATTTTAACGTTTTCAATTGTGCCTCCTGATAAACAAGAAATCCATATGTCCGTAATGTAGCCGATTCCCTGGCATCCTTCACCTCGATCCTGGTTTTCAGAACCAGCCGCGAATCAAGCGCCCAATCAATATTGAACCTGTAGCTTTTAGTATTGAGATCAATAAGTTTACGAATGGCAAGATCAGGAATTCCCGGGCCATTTCTTTGCATGTTTTTTTGAAAATATCGGATGCCGATCGATACGTTTTTTGTGGCCTGCCATGTTCCCAAGGCTCCAAATTCAGCGCCATGTGACGGAGAATCAACACGGTATTTTAGCCAGGGGAAAGTGAAAAGATCGAGGTATCCTGAAAGGTTAAACCTGGGATGTAGAGCAGTATTGACAGCCAGGTAGATGCCACGTTCATTTGCATTCAGACTGTTTTGGCCAAATGCATTGGAGAAGAGATTTTGGTAAGTTGCCTGGTAATTTCTGTAGATCAATGTTATACATACCCTGGGCTCAGGTGTCAGAATAGTGCCGGTAATAAAAGCCATTCCGTGGTTCCTGCTCCGGCTTACCTCGCCGAAAAAGTAAATTCCCCGGTACCGGATTTGAATGTCAAGACCTGTGTTAAGGTTTTGATTCCCACGGAATTCAAATTGATTGTATGGGGAAAATTCAGGAACCAGGGTCGCAGAATATCGGCTGTAAATGACTGTCAACCCGCTTTGAAAGCCAAATTGCTGGTTAGGAGCCATTCTGAAGTTTATGTTCCCTCCGCATACCATTTCCATCAATACATTCTTCCTTTCATTTTCCTTGCCGGTTCGATGGTAGCCAGAACTTGTCAATGAACTAATCTCTTCAGCAATTGACGCGTTGCTGTCGAGGCGGCTTATGGTTGCATCCCGGGGATGATACGATGCAAATCCGCTTACTTCAACTCCTTTGATTTTGATCGTGGCTGACAATCCTCGTAAATAAGATCCTTCGCTCATTCCAAGGCCTGGCCTGATACCGTGGGCCATTGACACATTTGTTGAAAATCCCGGCATGGAACCCAATGAAAGTCCTGAACCCATGGTTAGTCCCTGACCATAGGCAACCCGGAAATTTCCAACCGTAAGGTTTTTTAAAATTCCAATGTTGCGTACCGAAAAATAGGCCGCATAAAAATCCATACCCCATGATTGTGCGCCCTTAAACAGTTGCTCTCCCGGATCTTTTTCTCCTGCAACGCCTATCCTGATTTTATCAAACCAGGAATAGGTATATCGAAAATAGAATCGCTGCGGGCTACCAAGGTAATATGAATCAGGTTTGATTGATCTCAGTGAATCGTCAGACTGGTACCCCATCGACCTTGGAAATGCATGTTCACAGCGAAGCAAAAGGTCGTGATGGCCAAACCGGATCAGATTTTTAGGTGTTGGAGTTGGTATGTCCGAAGATGGTAAAATGATAATAAATGGTTGTATTTTTTTGATCATAACTGAATCATAACCTGGAATTGAAAGAAGTTCATATATTGTGAAGACCTCCCCGTATGCCGACAGATAATCCAGTAAATTTTTTCTTTGAGGTGGAGTAAGATAGGGAATGGAATTGATCTCCTCTTCTTTTGCTTTATTAAGATTGACAGGATTTTCGCACATATTGACGAGATCTTCGATCAGATTGGTGCTGGCATTTTCATCGTCAAGAATTTCAATCGATTTTTCCATCTGGTCATCAAAGTATTCAACCTGCCCGGTTACATCAAGGGAAATGCCTGACAGAATAGCCACAAACATGATAATATAACTGGTTGGTGATTGCATGCCCTCATTATTTAATGAAAGAATAAATGATTGTGATCGCAGGGCTAAACCCCAGCGCCTGATGATATTGCGAGGCTATGTCAATCTTTACCCGCCGAATATCCAGGCCAAATCCGAAAGAAAATGACACTGGATTGGTTGATACACCAATCCGGGCACACACAAGATTGGCAAACCGATACTCTGCTCCGGCACGGAACACAGGCTTGTGCTCGAGGTCCTTCTCTGCTTCAGTTGTCATTATCAATGAGTTGGAAAATTGGTAGGAAAGGCCAACACAGATAATTGAGGGAAGCTGTTCAGGTGGATAGGTAAGGATTTTTATTGGAACCGGATTAATTATCTGAATTCCAATATTCAGATGTGAATCAGAATGATACATAAGACCAATCTCGCAGCTAAACAGGTTTTTGCTCCCGTAATCCTCTGAAATATGAATCCGGAGGTAGTCAAGTTGAATACCCATCGAAAAATATTTTCCGAATTTCCTGGCATAACTGATACCTGCCTTCAGCTCATTATAATTGCTGTTACCGAAGTGGTTAACCAAAAGACCAAAAGCGCCTGCTTTACATGGTACAACCAGGCCAATCTGCTGGGCCATCATTTCTTTGAAGAGAAAACGGTTTTCTGCAAATAGACCGGCACTGATACCCTTTTGCCAGGCGGTACCTGCCTGGTTATTACATACCGACCAGAAATCAGGAAGTGCAACTGAAGCGCCACCCATTGCAGATGAACGGGCACCTGCAGGTGTATGTTCCCCGATTGCAAATCCATTGACGGTTTTTAAAAGAATCAATGCAATGAAAAAGATCCTGATTTTCATAACCCCATTTTATTGCTTAATCAGAAAATATGAAAAAGGTGAACCGATTCCTTTGGATATTTTTTATAAAATATCATGTACATTTGCTGTAAAGAAATTTGGTATGAAAAAACTGGTACTTGAATTCCTCGCTCAGTTAGCAGAGAATAATAACCGCGAATGGTTTCAGTCTCATAAAAAGGATTATGAGGAAGCCAAAAATGAAGTCATGTTTATTGTGAACTCTATTATTCCATTAATCGCCAAATTTGATGATTATGTTAAGTTTGTTGAAGCGAAAGATTGTATGTTCCGGATTTTTCGCGACGTAAGGTTTTCAAAAGATAAATCTCCGTACAAGATTAACATGGGCGCCTGGATAACACGGTCAGGACGAAAAAGTCCTGGACCAGGCTACTATATTCATTTCCAGCCAGGCGGATCATTCCTGGCTGCCGGGGTGTATATGCCCAACCCCGATCAGCTAAAAAAAATCAGGAAAGAGATCTATTATAATGTAACTGAATTCAAATCCATTCTGAATGAAAAGAAACTAAAAAAATACAGCGATGGATTGACAGAAATAGATAAAGCCAAGTTACCCCCCAAGGATTTTCCTAAGGATTTTCAGGAAATAGAATTGCTGAAACACCGTCATTATACGGTTTCTTATCCATTAAGGGATGAGATGATTGATTCAGAACATTTTATTGAATTAACCGGAATTGTTTTCAGGGCAATGTATCCGGTAAATTCATTTCTAAAACGTGCACTTGAGGATTAACGGGATGTTAACTCAAACGACCAATAATAGTTCGTTTTCCTACAACCTTTTGATTAAGTTTTATTTCAAGTTTTGTATCAATGGGAAGCAGCAGATCAACCCGCGATCCAAATTTAATAAAACCTAATTCATCACCTTGCACAACAGGTTCACCCACTTTTGGATAACATTTAATCCTCCGGGCCATTGCACCTGCAATCTGGCGAACCAGGATTTTTCGGTGGTCGAAGGTTTGGATTACCGTGGTGGCCCGCTCATTCTCAAGGGAAGCTTTGGGGTTAAAGGCCACCATATGTTTCCCTGGATGATAATAGTAATAAACGATCTCGCCAGCCACCGGGAACCAGTTGACGTGTACATTGGTCGCCGACATAAAGATTGAAACCTGTATCCGTTCATCTTTAAAATATTCGGGTTCAATGGTACGCTCGATCACAACAATTTTTCCGTCGGCCGGACAAAGAATAATTTTTTCTCCCCCGTTTGGCTCACGCGAAGGTGAGCGGAAAAAACGGACAATCATAATAAAAAACCAAAGGCCCAGCGCATACAGACAATAATGAAACCATGTCTGGTCAGTCAATATATCATTGAATGCCAGTAAAACTGCTGCGACAAATAAAAATGCGATCAGTATGGTTTTATAACCTTCTTTATGTATTGTCATGCGGTGTCAGATTGCGTGTCGAAAAAAGAAATACAAAAATACAAAAGGTGCTGAAATAAGCATTGTGTCAAAACGATCAAGAATACCACCGTGCCCGGGAAGAATGGTTCCGGAATCCTTAATATTCAGGCTTCGCTTTAGAAGTGATTCTACAAGATCCCCATGGGTCCCGAAAACCAGAACGATTATAGCCAATACTAGCCAGTCAGTCAAAGGGAGATCTCTAACAAGAAAAAAGAGGCCAACAGCGGTTAGTAACGTGACAATAACCCCGGCAATGGTACCTTCCCAGGTTTTTTTTGGAGAAATACGTTCAAAAAGTTTGTGTTTGCCAAATTGTCTGCCATAAAGGTAAGCAGCTGTATCATAAATCCACGTAAAAATAAAATACCCTACCAAAATGACCGGCATACCCCAAAAGTGCATTACATCTGGTTTGGCAAAATAGAGCAGCAGGGAAAATGGCAGGGCTATATAGTAAAAGCCCAATGTGGTCATGGCAACATTGACCACAGGGTTCATTTTCTTCCTGTATAATTCCAATATAAACGAAAGAAAGAAGATGGGAATCGGGAGGATAAAAGGAAGTATAGCCATCCAAAGCGTGTCAAAGCCCATTTCTGGCATTAAACAAGCCAAGGCAGTCACTAAATACAATATCGTTCCTGCCGCAACACCATAGTACTTTTGCGGATGGCATTGTTCACCGTCGATGAGTCCATAAAATTCCCATAGTCCCAACACAGTGATAAACAGGAAAACCACCATAAAAACCCAACCAGTGAACCACAGTGCAGCAAG
Organism: uncultured Bacteroidales bacterium; assembly: GCA_903885595.1. GTDB lineage: Bacteria > Bacteroidota > Bacteroidia > Bacteroidales > FEN-979 > CAIVAT01. The sequence goes on along the minus strand of CAISJJ010000513.1, from coordinate 8,905 downwards.
CAGAATGAACACCATCGACAAACCGGTTATGGTCCGGGTCCAGAAATTACCCATCCTGAATCTGATTAACTTGGGGGTGTGGAATCGTCAATTAAAAAAACATAGAGTTCCTTTGGACCGTGAGCGCCCATCACAAGCGTTTTTTCAATATCTGCTGTACGGCTTGGACCCGAGATCAGTGAAACCATTGAAGGGAAGTCATCCCGGTATTTTTTCTTAAGATTCGTCAAAGCCTGCTTTAAATCAGGAACAAGCTGAGATGTGTATCCAAGTACCAGATGTATTTCCGGATAAACCGTGATACGCCTGCCCGGGCTTAGGCGAGAGGAAACCATCACTGTACCAAGCCTTGCAACCAGGTATTCACACCTGGTTATGCCGATCCTCGCATTCAAAATAGTGTCAGAATGGGCTTCATAGGGAATCCCGCCCATTTTCAGCAGATGATGAAGCCTGGGATCCTGGCAAAAAAGAACCCCCCAGTCTTTTTCAAGGATGAAAGATTTCAGGTTTCCAATGAACTCATCTTCACTTTCACAATAAACAAATTTTCCGGCAATCCGCACCAAAGCTTCTGCAAATGTCACATCCAGCGGCTCTGTCATTTCAACGTATACAGAAGAATCCTGATCTATAATTGGATAGGGTGGTTCTGTTTTTTCGATCAGTGCATCCCTGATTTTCTTAAGAATCTTTTCTCTGGAGGTACTTTCTTCCATAGGATGATGAAGCTTAGATTAAGTTAACAGTGTTGGTAACGGTAGTTTCTCCTCTTCCTTGTCCCAGGGGCGTTTACCGAAAATTTCTTCGAGGTCTTCTCTGAATATTACTTCTCTTTCAAGTAACAGGGATGCCAGTTTCTCAAGTTTTTCCCGGTTCTCGGTCAGAAGGTCCTTCGCTCTTAAATAGGCAGCTTCGACAATTTTACGCACCTCCTGGTCAATTGTTTCTGCAGTCTTTTCACTGTATGGTTTCTGAAAAGCGTACTCATTCTGGCCGCTTGAGTCATAGAAACTAATATTCCCGATCTCTTTGTTCAATCCAAAATATACAACCATGGCATAAGCCTGCTTGGAAACCTTTTCCAGATCATTCAATGCACCGGTTGAGACTTTTCCGAATATTATTTCTTCGGATGCACGGCCACCCATGGCAGATGTTATCTCATCAAACATTTGCTCGTAGGTAGTTATTTGCCTTTCTTCGGGCAGGTACCAGGCAGCTCCCAGGGCCTTACCACGGGGAACGATGGTGACTTTAACAAGTGGATGTGCATATTCAAGGAGCCAGCTTGTTGTAGCATGACCCGACTCATGATAGGCGATGACCTTTTTCTCGTGAACAGAGATAATCTTGTTTCGTTTTTCCAATCCCCCGATAATGCGGTCAATCGCATCCAGGAAATCTTGTTTTTCAATGATTATCTTATTTTTTCGGGCAGCAATCAGGGCCGATTCATTACAAACATTGGCAATATCAGCGCCTGAAAATCCCGGGGTTTGCTTGGCCAGGAAATCTACATCAAGGCCCGGATCGAGTTTCAAGGGTTTCAGGTGTACCTTGAAAATGGCTTTACGTTCCTCAAGGTCAGGAAGTTCAACGTTGATCTGTCGGTCGAATCGTCCGGCGCGCATCAGGGCACGATCAAGAATGTCGGCCCTGTTGGTGGCTGCCAGGATGATTACACCAGCATTGGTACCAAACCCGTCCATTTCTGTTAACAGCTGGTTGAGCGTGTTTTCCCGCTCATCATTGGCGCCGGTAATGGCATTTCGCCCACGGGCGCGGCCAATAGCATCTATTTCATCAATGAAAATGATACATGGCGCTTTTTCTTTCGCTTGTCTGAAAAGATCGCGAACACGGGAAGCTCCAACCCCAACAAACATTTCAACGAAATCGGAACCGGAGATGGAGAAGAACGGCACTTTGGCTTCGCCTGCTACTGCCTTTGCCAGAAGTGTTTTCCCGGTGCCCGGGGGACCAACCAGAAGCGCACCTTTGGGAATTTTTCCACCAAGATTTGTGTATTTTGAAGGATTTTTTAGAAAATCCACTATTTCCATAATCTCAACCTTTGCCTCCTCAAGTCCTGCAACATCATTAAAAGTTATACTTACACTGGTATCTTTATCGAAAAGTTGTGCCTTTGATTTGCCGATGTTGAATATCTGTCCGCCGCCGCCGCCGCCTTTGCTCATGAAGCGCATAATCAGGAACCATGCACCAACCAAAAGAAGGATGGGGAGCAGGTATCCGAAAATGTCACCGAAAACATCTTTTTGCGTATCAGTAGATGGCGGATAGGGATACTGTTTTTGAAATTCCACAATCTGTAGTGCAGGCACACTGTCTCTTTTCATCCTGGCAACGGTACTATCGCGTGTGTCTTTTAACAATCCATGGAAAATATCCTCAGAACCTACCTGGTAGTAAAATTGTGGCGAATTTGCTGAGGAGGATGTTCCGAAACTGCGCTTGCTGAATTCCTTGTATGCAGTATCGCTTGAAAGCTTTTCCTTCTTGATATAAATTTCTGCTTTCTCCTTGTTTACGATAACAATTTTTTCAATATCCTGCCTGTTAAGAATTTCTTCCAGCCTTGTCCATGATATCTCTTTTACCGGGTTGGAGTAATTGAAATATTGTATGGCAATGAATACAATTGCCAGGATCGCATAGATCCAGTAAAAACTAAATTTTGGTCTTTTTCCTTTGGGGGGTATAAAACTCTTTCCTTTTTCTGCCATTCTGTCTGATTCCAAAAAATGTGTTACACTTATTCTTCTTTCGTGTCAACCTTCGTTACCACAGCATCAGCCCATAACTGCTCTATATTGTAGAACTTACGCCGATCTTCCTGGAAAATATGGATGACCACATCACTATAGTCGATCAATATCCATTCCGCATTTTCAAAACCTTCCTTATTCCAAGGGTTTTGGCCGGTATTTATTTTAACTTCCCCAATTATATGATCGGCGATGGCCTCTGTTTGGGTGCGTGAATTTCCATGGCAAATGAGAAAAGCATCACAAACAGATCCTTTCATGCCGGTGAAGTCAAGAATTACAGGGTTCCTGGCTTTTTTATCTGCCATTGCGTTGACTGCTGCTTCAATGAGCATTTCACGAACTCCTTTTTTCTTTCTCCTGGGGGGCATGAAGGAAATTTTTATTGCGATACAAAATTAATCAAATAAATGGACTGTTTCAGAAGTTAGGTTTGAGAGCGTAAGTCTTGTAGAAGTCCGTTATGCAGCTAACAGTTTCCTCAGCAGTATCAACCACTTTAAATATTTCCAGATCTTCGGCGCTGATGTTTTTATCATGCAAAACCGTGGTTTTAATCCATTCAATAAGTCCATGCCAGTATTCGCGACCGACCAGCACGATGGGAAAGCGAACAAGTTTATGTGTTTGAATGAGGGTTATGGCTTCGGTGAGTTCATCAAGGGTGCCAAAACCTCCCGGCAATGCAACAAATCCCATCGAATAACGCATGAACATCGTTTTTCTGACATAGAAAAAATTGAAATTCAACAGTTTATTCCGGTCAATAAATGGGTTGGGATTTTGTTCAAAAGGCAGGTTAATGTTCAACCCGACAGACTTCCCGCCTGCAAAGTGGGCCCCTTTATTGGCGGCCTCCATGATACCTGGTCCGCCACCTGTGATAATCCCAAAACCTGCTTTGGTCATCAGGTAGGCGATTTCTTCAGTCAGCTTGTAATATTGATTGCTTTCTTTTATGCGTGCTGATCCGAAAATAGAAACACAAGGGCCAATCCTGCTGAGTTTTTCAAACCCTTCAACCATTTCCGAGATCACCTTGAAAATTTCCCAGGTATCGTAACTGATGGTTTCTGACCAGTTTTTAGGTTGAATTGACTCTTTCAGTTTCTCAATATCTTCCAATTCCATGAATGTCATTTTACATAACAAATGTACATAAATATCACTTTACCCCGAGGATTTGTTTTAGATGCAGCGCTGTAAAACTGCCGGGATGTTGTGCTACCTGCTCAGGTGTCCCCTGGGCGAGAATCTCTCCGCCTCGCTCTCCTCCTTCAGGACCCATATCGATGATATGGTCGGCCACTTTTATTACTTCCAGGTTGTGCTCGATTACAAGAACAGTATTCCCTTTCGCTACAAGCTTGTTTAAAACACAAAGCAACACCTTAACATCTTCGAAATGCAACCCTGTAGTTGGTTCATCCATGATATAAATCGTATTGCCGGTATCTGTCTTTGATAACTCAGTGGCAAGTTTGACACGTTGTGCCTCACCCCCCGATAAGGTGGTCGATTGTTGTCCCAGGGTGATGTATCCCAATCCGACCTCATTCAATGTTCTGATTTTGTGTACGATAAATGGTACGTTTTCAAAGAATCCGACCGCCTGTTCAATCGTCATATTCAATACATCATTGATTGATTTGCCTTTGTAACGAACTTCAAGGGTCTCACGGTTATACCGGTGGCCATGGCAGGTCTCACAAGGCACATAAACATCGGGGAGGAAATTCATCTCAATTACGCGTAATCCGGCCCCCTTGCAGGTCTCACACCTGCCTCCCTTTACGTTGAATGAAAATCTGCCTGGAAGATATCCACGCATCTTGGACTCTGGCAGTTCAGCAAAGAGTTTACGGATCTCGTCGAACACCTTTGTATAAGTTGCCGGATTTGACCGTGGTGTTCGTCCTATTGGAGATTGATCTATTTCAATAACCTTGTCGATGTTTTTGATTCCTTCAATTGATTTATACGGGAGTGGCTTCTGATCGGATTTGTAAAAATGCTGGCTAAGGATCGGGTAAAGGGTTTCGTTGATCAGGGAAGATTTTCCGCTGCCCGACAACCCGGTAACACAGATGAGTTTTCCCAACGGGAGACTCAGCTCCACATTTTTCAGGTTGTTTCCTGTTGCTCCTGCCAAAGTCAGCCGTTTCCCATTGCCCGCACGCCGCTCTTTCGGTATACTGATTTTTCGTTTACCGCTCAGATACAGCCCCGTGAGATGATCGTTTTTCATGATCTCAGCAGGTGTACCCTGGGCCACAATTTTTCCTCCATGTATACCGGCTCCCGGGCCAATATCAATAACGTGATCGGCGGCCATGATGGTTTCCTGGTCATGTTCAACCACAATAACCGAATTCCCCGCATCCCGCAAACATTTTAAAGCATGAATCAGCCGGAGATTGTCATGTTGATGAAGACCGATGCTCGGTTCATCAAGGATATACAAAACACCAACAAGCTGTGATCCGATCTGCGTGGCCAGCCTGATCCGCTGACTTTCACCACCGGAAAGACTTCGGGCAGTGCGGTTCAACGTCAGGTAGCCGATTCCGACATCGAGAAGGAACTGTATACGGTTCCTGATCTCACGTATGATTTCATGCGAGATTGTACGTTTCCGCTCATCAAGTTTTTCTGGAAGCTGGTCAAACCATACTGCAAGATTCACCAGGTCGGTATTGGCCAGCTCAGATATATTTTTTTCACCGATCCTGAAAAACAATGATTCTTTTTTCAATCTGGCTCCATGGCATTCAGGACAAGGCTGTTTATTCATAAAACTGCTGACCCATTTCATGATGCCGGCAGGGGCAGATTCTGCATGCTGGGCGTTGATGAAACTGACAATCCCTTCAAAATTCAATGTGTAACTTGAGGATACTCCGAGATATTCGTTTTTCACCCTGAATACCTCATCGGATCCATTCAGAATAACATTGATTGCATTTTCGGGTATTTCTGCAATAGGGGTGTTGATATCAAATCCGTATTTCTCACCGATGGCCTCCATCTGTTTAAATATCCACGTGTTTTTGTATTCGCCGATTGGAATGATAGCGCCCTTTTTAATGCTTTTTGAAGGATCAGGAATAATCTTTTTAATATCGATCTCCGAAATAGTGCCAAGTCCGTTGCAATTCGGACAGGCGCCATAGGGTGAGTTAAAGGAAAAAGAATTAGGTTCCGGCTCATCATAAGAAATTCCGGAAGTTGGACACATGAGCAAACGGCTGAAATGACGCGTTGTTTCACTTTTCTGATCCAATATCATCAGCACACCTTTTCCATGCCGCATGGCCAGATTGACAGAACCAGCCAGCCTCGATTTTGATCCAGGTTTTACGTTGACCTGGTCAATTACGATTTCAACATCATGAATCTTATACCGGTCAAGCTGAAGGCCATGACATATTTCTTTCACCTCTCCGTCAATGCGGACATTTAAAAACCCCTGTTTTCGGATTTGTTCAAATAACTCCCGGTAATGTCCTTTACGCCCTTTGACAATTGGTGCCAGGATGAGGATATCTTTTCCAGTAAAGTTTGAAATAATCAGCTCGACGACCTGCGATTCACCATACCTGACCATTTGTTCACCGGTAACATAGGAATAAGCGTCGGCAGCCCTGGCAAAAAGGAGGCGCATGAAATCATAGATTTCTGTAATTGTCCCAACGGTAGACCTTGGATTCCTGTTCGTCGATTTTTGTTCAATGGCTATGACCGGGCTGAGGCCATTTATCTTATCAACATCTGGTCGTTCAAGGTTCCCGATAAATTGCCTTGCATAGGCCGAAAAGGTTTCCATATAACGCCGCTGTCCTTCGGCATAGATGGTGTCAAAGGCAAGCGACGATTTACCACTTCCGCTTAAGCCGGTAAAAACAACCAACTTATGACGGGGAATTGACAGGTCGATGTTTTTCAGATTGTGAACCCTTGCGCCAAATACTTCCAAATTCTCTTCCACAATAGTCGCGAAAAGCAGTATGTTTAGTGAACCTCGTTGATTTTTAACGTATCATGAAAAAATGTTTCACAGGAAGGAACATTTTTCATCAATGTTTCATAATCCAATGCACCATCCGTTGGAACTTTGAAGAGGTATGTTTTGCTGGACTTAACAGGAAGCGTGTAACTCCTGATCCAGGGATTCAACTCACGAAGGATCCTGTAATTGATAGACAAATCTTTGGCAAAAACCGGCAGGTTGGGGATGGTACTATCGATAGTTACCAGTCGTGAAGGAACAGGAGGGTAAAAATCCTGTTCCCTAAGGTAAAATCCATACCGAACGGGATGATGGTATATCTCCTTCATGGCGATAATACGAAAAATGTAACGGGCGGTTTCGTCGTTGAGATAAAGTGAATAAAATTCCTTCACATCTTGTTTTTCAACAGCCTTACCCAATCCATCGAGTCCGCGGTTGTATGATGCAGCAACAAGCGTCCAGTTATTGAATTTTTTAAATGCATCTTTGAAATATTCACAAGCAGCCTGGGTAGCTTTCTCCATGTGATAACGTTCATCTACGTTTTCATTGATTTCCAGTCCATAATGCTGCCCGGTCGGTTTAATGAATTGCCAATAACCTTCAGCGCCGGCAGGTGAAACAACGTTGGCCAGGTTACTCTCAGCCAAGGCAAGGAATTTGAAATCATCAGGAATCCCGTTTTTTTTCAGGATCGGTTCTATCACAGAAAACCATCGATTTGCACGTTTGAACATTAATAATGTGGAGGAATGCATGAAGGTGCTTGCCATGATCTCACGCTCAAAGGCTTCTCTTACGTAATACAAATAAAGGGGCATCTTTTCTCCCGCAAAATTAGCTTCTGCGGGTAATTCAGGGTTAAATACCTTGGTGTGCCGGTAAAAAAGTCCTTTATATTCTGTATCCTGATTCTTCAGCTCAACAATTGCATATATCGATATGGTGCATATCAACAGCAAACCAAGCCCGCCTAAGAAATAATATGTTTTATTGATCATCTTGATTTTTTAGTCATATCCGAAGCTGTCAACATGCCCACCCGCGGGGTTGTCCACCTTTTTAACTGTCCACTTTCTTAAAAAGGACTCGTCATCTCCCTGAATCGTGGTGAGATTTTATCTTTATCAGAGATCATCGGGTCGTTGATTCCCCAGTCTATATTCAACTCGGGATCGTTCCAGAGAATACTGCCCTCTGATACTTTACTGTAAACGTTGGTGCATTTGTAGAAAAAGATTGTATCATCTTCCAGGGTGGCAAATCCATGTGCAAATCCTGGTGGAATCCAGTACATCCATTTATTTTGTCCGGAAAGGACAATCGATTCCCATTTTCCATAGGTAGGCGATTTTTTCCGGATATCAACGGCCACGTCAAGCACCGAACCGCGCATCACCCTGACCAGTTTACCCTGGGCAAAGGGTGGCGCCTGGAAATGAAGACCCCGCAGAACGCCTTTCCTGGATTTGGATTCATTGTCCTGCATGAATTTTAGATCAAGACCGACCTTCAGGAATTTTTCATAGTTGAATGATTCGAAAAAATAACCACGTTCATCTTCAAAAACATCGGGTTTGATGATGAGCAAACCTTCGAGCGGAGTTGTGATGATTTCCATATTTTTATATTTTCGTTTTTTCGCTATTTCACTATTTCGCTACTTCGCTATTTAAAGGTGTATACACTCCCCATAAGCCTGTGCAACTGCTTCCATAATAGCTTCCGACATGGTGGGGTGAGGATGTATCGCTTCGATGATCTCCTTGCCGGTGGTTTCAAGCTTCCTTGCAACAACTACCTCTGCGATCATCTCTGTTACATTTTCGCCGATCATATGGGCCCCAAGCCATTCACCATATTTTGCATCAAAAATAACCTTGATAAATCCATCCCTCGCGCCTGATGCAGTTGCTTTTCCGGAAGCAGTGAATGGAAATTTTCCAACCATGATTTCGAAACCGGCCTCTTTCGCTGCCTTCTCTGTCATGCCAACTGAGGCGATCTCCGGATGCGTATAGGTACAGCCCGGGATGTTGCCATAATCTAGCGGCTCAATATGTTTTCCCGCTATTTTCTCAACACAAATGATCCCTTCGTG
>CAISJJ010000512.1 GCA_903885595.1 uncultured Bacteroidales bacterium | reverse complement strand
TGCCTAACAAGTCACTCAACCGGACGTGCGATAAGGCCCGCACGCCGGTTAGCTTGGTGTTAGGTTTGCTCAAGCGAGCGCAGGAGGGGGTTATGAAGACAAAAGTGTTTGCTGTTTGCGCGGTTATTTTTCTGTTTTGTGGCGTTGCCCAAGCCGATTCTGCCAAACTGGTCAACCCGGCCAATGGTCATGGCTATCAGCGATTTGACACGCCTCTAAACTGGAATTCAGCTAAAACCACCTGTGCCGGTTTAGGCGGGCATTTGGCGACGATTACCAGTCAAACTGAGAATGATTGGATCAACGCCAACATTGTGAATGGAGTGGCGGAGATATGGGCAGGCGGCACAGATGCGGCTGTGGAGGGGAATTGGACATGGGTCAACGGAGAGTCATGGAATTATACTAACTGGAATGGTGGAGAGCCTAACAATGCTGCTGGCATTGAGGATTACCTGTCAATAAATACTGGAAAGACTGGTCGCTGGAATGATGCGGTCGAAGCAAGCTCCTACTCCTATCTCTGCGAATGGGACAATAGTGTATGCACCGATATAGCTGTTAAGCCTCACACCTTCACTACTGGAACACCTGCCAAAGCAGCCGAAGTCAATGCAGATTTTGATACACTGTATCAGCAGATCAACTCACAGAATTGTCAGATACAGGCATTGAAGGCAATTGTCTGCAAGAATGAGCCAACAGCAAGTGTATGCCAGTAAAAGACGAACTGTTACAGTAATCCTAACCATCTGTTGCACCTGACTTCGCAGGTGAACATTGTGTTAGGCGGGCTCAGGCAACCCGTTAGGAGGGGAGTTATGAAAACGAGAGTGTTTGCTGTTTGCGTGGTTGTTTTTCTGTTTTGTGGCGTTGCACATGCCGATTCTGCCAAACTTGTCAACCCGGCCAATGGTCATAGCTATCAGCGGTTCGACACGACTCTCGACTGGAATTCAGCTAAAACCGCTTGTGCAGCTTTAGGTGGGCATTTGGCGACAATTACCAGTCAGGCGGAAAATGATTGGATTCAAGGCAATTTGATGAATGGAATTTATCAGATATGGTTGGGCGGTACGGACTCAGCCCAAGAGGGAGTCTGGAAATGGATTAGCGGAGAAGCATGGAATTATACGAATTGGAGTTACGGCGAACCAAATGGCGGAACCGGAGAAAATCATCTAACTATATGGAATAGCGCAGGGGTATGGAATGATTCGGATGGAGTCGCATTTCCACACCTCTGTGAATGGGGTAATGATGTCATATGCTCAAATGATATAGTGACATTCACCGCTGGAACACCTGCTAAAGCCGCTGATGTTAATGCAAATTTTGATGCACTGAACTGCCAAATTCAGGCATTGAAGGTAATTGTCTGCAAGAATGAGCCAACAGCGAGTGTATGCCAGTAAAAGACAAACCGTTACAGTGTTCCTAACCATCTGTTGCACCTGACTTCGCAGGTGAACATTGTGTTAGGCTGGCTCAGGCAACCGTTAGGAGGGGAGTTATGAAAACGAGAGTGTTTGCTGTTTGCGTGGTTGTGTTTCTGTTTTGTGGAATTACACATGCTGGCTTGAGTGATGGACTGGTGGCGTATTATCCATTCAACGGTAATGCCAATGATGAAAGCGGACATGGAAATAATGGAATAGTAAATGGTGCAACTTTGACTACTGATCGAAATGGGAATGTGAATAGTGCTTACAGTTTTGATGGTGTCGATAGTTGTATTGATCTCACGAGTACGACAGTCGCAATCCAAGGAAATGCCGCTAGAACCGTCACTGCCTGGATTAAAACCACCTTTACTGGCTCGCAGGCAATCGTCGCAACCGGTTTTCCTGCTCAGTCTCAGACTTTCAATGTTGTTATGTACTATCCCTCATCAGGATGTGTGGGTCATGTTGGTGTCATGGGGTACAATCATGACTTCTATGTCTGCGGTGGAAGCAGTGGAATCGTCTCTACCGATGGCGCATGGCACATGATGGCAGTCGTATACGACGGATTAGAAACTCTGCGTATTTACGCAGACGGGATCATAGACAATGAAACGTCTATTACCTATGCGACGACAGGCCAGAAAAATTACATCGGACGATCGAATCATGTAGGCGCAGAAGCTTTCTTCCGTGGGTCTATTGATGAAGTTAGGATTTATAATCGCGCTCTATCCTCGACAGAAATCCAGCAGCTTTACCGAGGCCAAGGCACATGCTCGAATGACATAGTGACATTCACCGCTGGGACACCTGCCAAAGCCGCTGAAGTCAATGCGAATTTTGATTTACTGCGATGTCAAATGCAAGCAATGAAAGCCGCTTTTTGTCAGGAACATCCAACTGCAAGCATGTGCCAGTAAAAGACGAACCGTTACAGTTCCTAACCATCTGTTGCACCTGACTTCGCAGGTGAACATTGTGTTAGGCGTACTCAATCAGGCGCGGGGGAGAGAGTTATGAAAACGAGAGTGTTTGCTGTTTGCGCGGTTTTTTTTCTGTTTTGTGGCATTACACATGCTGGCTTGAGTGATGGACTGGTGGCATATTATCCGTTCAATGGAAATGCAAACGATGAGAGTGGGAATGGAAATAATGGGACGGTACACGGAGCGACGCTAACGACAGACAGGTCTGGACATGTGAACAGTGCTTATAGTTTTTATGGTAGTTACATCTACATCGGCAAGCCTGTTCCGTTATCCGTTGCGGCAAAAAATGAGATCACGTTGGCAGCGTGGATCAACCCTCCCGTATATCCATCATCAAATGATTTGGGAATGATAATTGGTTCTCAATGTGATCCTTGTGGTACTGCAGGAGCAGCTATACATTTAGACGGTAGATATATGCACGGAGGAATACCTGGCGGGATTTGTTTTCAGATTGGATTAGAAAATTATGGTTGGACAACGACCTCAAGTGAGGGAACTACCGGTGTCGCTGTTCCACTAAATCAGTGGAGCCATGTTGTTGCGACATGGAAAAGCGGAGATACCAAGAAGGTTTACATTAACGGACAGCTTGTAACGAATTGGCCTACGGTTTGGAATGGAAATATAAAATATACTAGCGACACTGGAATGGAAATTGGCAGACAACCTGACGCGGGCAGATATTTTAATGGTGCTATAGATGATCTTCGCATTTATAATCGCGCCCTTTCTGATTCCGAAGTTCAGCAACTTTATAGTGGTGCGTCCCCTTCGGCAATCGTCAAACCTTATACTTTTACTTCCGGAACTTCAGCAAAGGCTGCGGAAGTTAATGAAGATTTCGACGTGCTGTATACGCGAATCAATGCGCTAAATGCAATTGTCTGTCAGGATCATCCAACAGTAAGTATATGCCAGTAAAAAACCATGGCCTAATATTATATTCCAGCGGAGCGCGGTTGTGGCCTTGCTTCGTTCAAGTTTAACGAACTCCTAACCATCTGTTGCACCTGACTTCGCAGGTGAACATTGTGTTAGGCGCGCTCAACCAAGCGCGGGAGGAAAAGTACAATGAAATTTAAAGAGACAAAGATTGTGGCAATCTTGGCGGTTGTGTTTGTATTGGTTGTCATTTCGAGGAATGCATACGCTGCGGACTTGACCGTTCCGCATACCTTTTCTCCAGGAACACCTGCTAAATCATCGGAAGTAAATGAAAATTTTACGACGATTTATAACGCAGTGAATGCTTTGCAGAGGCAAATAGGCACCACAGACACGTCCTGCGCAACAATCCATGCCAGATCGAGTGGGCTTCCGAGTGGTGTTTACTCAATCCAGCCTGCTGGCAGCCCGCAACCCTTCCAAGTTTACTGCGATATGACGCGTAATGGCGGCGGATGGACGCTCATCGGCAAACTCGGCGAGAGCGCGACACCGACCACAGACTTCAGTAGCGACGTGGACACCGCAAAACTGACGACCGGACCGGTGCCTCTCTCCGGTGAGTACTCCCACTGGGATCTCGCCCGCTTCGATAGCTACGGCAGTAACTGGACAGTGCGCACCGATACCGACACGTCCAATGATCAGAGCCACTACCAATACACATTCTATCGTCCAAACGTAGGCGTAACCCTCACCCCGAGTCATGTCGGAACTAACTGGCGCGGAACGACAACGTATTCGATGCTTCTCCACCTCACCATGTCGGACACAAGCGGCCTCTCGAACACGACGTGGTTGCCACTCTCCGACTGCATCGACGGACACTGCAACGCATCCATACTTCTCTGGACCAATCGAGATCCATCGCTTTTGGTGGGCTATGTACCTAACTGTCTTGACGCGGTCGGGCAGACGCAGCAGTGCCATGCGGTGCCAGGTTCCATCACCAGTGCAGCAGCTGGCACGAATTCCGCTGCGATCGGTATGCAGGACAGCGTACTTCATAGCTGGGGTAAAAAGGGCACCTATTGGATAAAAGATGTTAATACCTCTGGTACTCCGTGAAAAAGAATGGAGATAACGAATAGGGGAAAGAGCCGAAAAAAGGGCCAG
>CAISJJ010000511.1 GCA_903885595.1 uncultured Bacteroidales bacterium | reverse complement strand
TAGAAGTTTGAGAGATCAGGATGTTCTAAAAATATTTTAATATTTTTTGCTATTGCATCCTTTACTATTTCAACCGAATCTGGTGTAAGGGAATCCTCCAACCGCTCATTCATCGCCTCTTCGGCAGTGAAACCCCTTAACCGGAAAACAGAAGGGCTGATGTAGGAAAATTTACCTGTTGTTATATTTAACACCCAAATAACATCGGCAGCATTTTCGGTTAACAGGCGGTATTTTTCCTCGCTCTCGCGCAAAGCATCTTCCGCTTGTTTTCGTTCGGTAATGTCGCGCGAAACTCCGTCAATTCTATTTGGGGTGCCAGTTTTGTCGTAAATGATTTTGCTTTTATCACTTGTCCAGACTATGCTTCCATCCGGCCTGATAATGCGGCACTCTCTTACAGCAGAACCTTTTTTAGTCACTTGCTCAAACGCTTTATCAGAAATTTGTTTATCGTCGGGATGCACAATTTCTGACCATAAAGCAGTGTTTTCGATAAACTCTTTTACCGGCCGTCCGAATACTTTTTCCACCGAAGGACTGAGAAAGTTTACCTTCATGTCAGGCAATGATAATGACCAAATTACATCAGAAACATCGTCCAGAATACTAACAAGTTTTTGCTCGCTCTCGCGCAAAGCATCTTCCGCTTGTTTCCGCTCGGTAATGTCTTCTTTAACTGCAAGAAAATGGGTGATGGCGCCTTCCTCGTTTTTGACGGGTGAGATTACCGCTGATTCCCAAAAAAATTCGCCGTTTTTCTTTTTGTTTTTAAAAACCCCGTGCCAGTTCTTTCCCGAAAGTATCGTGTCCCACAATTCCTTGTATTCCGAAGTCTGCTTATCTCCGGACTTCAATATCCCTTGATTTTTTCCGTATGCCTCTTCGGCGGTGTAGCCGGTGATTTCGGTGAACTTTGGATTCACAAATTCGATATTTCCTGCTACATCGGTAATGACGGTGGTAACAGGGCTTTGTTCAATAGCTTTTAAAAGCGTCCAAAGCCTTGCATTTGTTATGCGTTTTTCTTCTGCTGCCTGCTTTCGCCCGGTGATGTCGGTGGCAATTTCAACAACACCAATCAGGTTTCCTTCTGTATCAAAAATAGGTTCGCCTCTCTCTTCCCAAAATTTTCCATCGGGGGTTTGCATGATTGTTTGTTCCGATTTTTTTGAGATAAAGGCCTTTAATGACGGGCAATTTTCGCATGGCTTCGATGGGTCAGCCCAAAACCGGTGGCAGGTGTGGCCAATCATTTCATCGGGGGTTTTATTGACAGATTCAGCGGCAGTTTTGTTGGCCCAGATAATTTTCAAATCCTTATCAACAAAGGCAATGTTGGCCGAAATCCCGTTAAGGATTGCATTTTTTTGTGCTTCGTTAAGTCTCTTTTCGCTTTCCCGCAACGCCTCCTCTGCCTGTTTTCGTTCGGTGTTATCAACGGATGTAATAAGACACGTTTCCTGATTTTGGGTGATGAGGCCTTGTAATTGCACATAAACCGGAAGGTTTTTATTCCTCAACAGCACTACATCGCAGGTTTCTTTGGTTTTACTTTTGAAAACTTTTTCTAAAAAGAGATTAAAAGCGGGCTTTGATTCATCAGAAACGAAAAAGCCCAAAAGGCTGTTTTGGAGCAGGCCGCGTTCTTTACCAAGCATTTCGGCACCGCACAGGTTTAACCTGATAATTTCGCCAGCCCGTGAAAGTGTAAAATACCCTGTTGGCGCAAAATCGTACAAATCAATAGCTTCCTGTGCAACGGATTTAGCCAGGTTTAGTTCTTCGTTTTGCTGTTCCAGTTCAACCTGATGAACCTTCAACTCATGAATCAGTTTCAGCATGTCGGCATCTGTAGAAGCAGGGTTTGCTTTTTCATGCAGCGCTTTCAACAGTGCTTCGGCCTTTTGGTAAAGCATCGAAGTCTTTGACTGTGTGATGTTTCTGTTTTCCATTTTTTTCAGGTATTTTGCAGCAATCGCAACAATTCAGACTTTTTGACGGATTTTGCTATATAATCGTTTCAGCCCGTTTCTATTGAGGTTTCTATCTCTCTCTGTATTATTTCGCAAAATACTTTTGTATCAATGCCTGTAAATCAGCTTTTACAATAGGTTTTGCAAGATAATCATTGCAGCCCGCTGCTATTGCCTTTTCCCGGTCGCCAGTCAGTCCATAAGCTGTTTGTGCTATAATAACCACATCTTTGTTAAATTTCCGGATTTGTTTTGTGGCTTCATATCCACCCATTTCCGGCATCCGAACATCCATCAAAACCAGGTCAATATCAGTATTGTTTTTGCAAGCGTCAACGGCTTCAACCCCTGTCCTTACTTTCATAATTTCTTTCCCAACCATTTTTACCATGAGTGAGATGAGCATTTCCGACGATTCGTCGTCTTCGGCAATGAGTATTTTCAGCCTCAAACCCTCGGGGATAACCTGATTATCTGCACCAAAAGCCAAAACAACATTTTTTACAGCGGTTTTTTCTTCAGGTTTAGGATTGTAAGGCAAGGTGAAATAAAATGTTGAGCCGATTCCCTCCTGGCTTTCGACCCAGATTTTGCCGCCCAGCATTTCGATGTATGATTTTGTTATTGCCAAACCCAGCCCTGCACCCTGCCGTGCCTTTTTATCTTCGATATCGGCCTGGACAAAACGCTCGAAAATGGCTTCCTGACGGTCTTTTGGAATCCCGATGCCGGTGTCTTTGACATAAAATTGGAGTTCGTGGATTCGTCTGCGCCCACCCACCTCACTTGCCATTTTTTCTTGTGTTTCGGTTGTTGAGCCTGTCGAAACATAACCAATTTCGATGGAACCTTCGTTGGTGTATTTAATGGCATTTTTTACCAGGTTGGTAAATATGGCGTATAATTTTTCGCGGTCGGTATTAATGATGGCCTCCTTTGCCGGAAGAGTATTTCTAAACGAAAGCCTCATTCCTTTGGCTTCGACTTCGGGCTTGAAGAACGTATAAATGTATTCGATCTGTTCGTTGATATTCGATTCCTTGATGTCAAGTTTTATCAACCCGGCCTCAATTTTAGATATATCAATAATATCGTTGATGATGTTGAGCATACGGTTGCCGCTTTTCTCGATGATTCCGATGTATTTCTGCTGCTCTGCACCTGTAAGATCGGGTTCTTTGAGTATTTCGGCAAAGCCGAGGATACCGTTCATCGGAGTACGGATTTCATGGCTCATATTGGCGAGGAAGGCTGATTTGAGGTGGTCGGCTTCTTCGGCTCGTTCTTTGGCTTTTTGTAATTCATCTTCGATTTGTTTACGTTCGGTAATATCCTGCACAGTTCCCCATATTTCTGTAATTTTCCCTTCAGTATTTATTATAGCATCTCCCCGTGCCCACATCCAACCATTGTTACCGTCTTTTCTTATGGTTTTCAGTTCAATTTGGTAAGGAGTTCCGGTTTCACTTGTATTTGCAATTGAGGTTGACAGGAGATGCCAGCTTTCAGGAGTAAACAAGTTTTGACTTTCGTTGAGAAGTGGTGGTGGAAGTTTTGGATCGAAACCATACATTTTATATAATTCTTCTGTCCATGTAACCTGATTTGTCAACAAATCGATATGAAAACTGCCAATGTGGGTAATCTGCTGAGCTCTTTTTAATTCCTTTTCACTTCTGAGCAGTTTTTCTTCTGCCTTCTTGCGCTCAGTGATGTCGATACCGATGCCGACAAGAAATGGATGGCCGTCAATCAACATTCGACTGCCAGTCATCACCAGCCATCTGGATGCAGGCCCACCACGAAGCAGAACTCTGCTTTCTACGATCTCAACCACACCGTTTGCTAAAACGTTTGCTATTTTCGATTGGATCAACTCGCGGTCGTTAGGATGAATGGTGTCTAATGCGTTGGTTCTACCGACGAGCTCGTCTGGTTTGCCAACTATTTCATCGCGCTGGTAGGCATTCCATCGCACATATTGTCCGGTTTCATCGAGCATGTAAAAAGTGCCAGGGATACTTTCGATAATGGCATTGCTAAGAGCTTGCTCTTTTTTCGAAACTTCTTCCGCCTTTTTGCGTTCGGTAATGTCGTGTATAATTGAGAAAAGTATTTGATGATCTTCAAAAACAATTGGCGACGAATGAACTTCAACTGTGCGCAATTCGCCATTGGCCAACCTGTGCGGGAATACAAAATAAGTCCTCTCTTCGTGAAATACATGTTCCCGTTCCATATTGACCTGTTCGGGCGAAAGCATGTTAATTTCGTCAATCCGCATGGTAAGCAGTTTTGACTTGCTGTAACCATAAAAACCGGCAGATGCTTCGTTGGCTCCTATGATCCTGCCCGATTCCGGGTCGATGAGCAACAT
>CAISJJ010000510.1 GCA_903885595.1 uncultured Bacteroidales bacterium | reverse complement strand
TGGCTTTTCCAGCCGGGCGGCCTGCATTAGATCAATGATCCTTGTCCCCGTAACAACCGCTGATTGAACGAAATTAATCATTTCACTCAATCACATTTAAACATGATTTGTTTTATTTGCATGATCGATAAGGCAAAACTATGCTGTTCTTTTTTTCCTGTCCGGGTTATTGGACGTGAAGCAGCGTAATCAGGGGTTGAAGCAGGAAAAACGTATTGTGAATCATTCCGCCAAAGAGAATCTTTGTAGTTGGTATTAACTTGATTTTTGACTACCTTTACCAAACGTAATACCAATGCTAAGAAGGACATTATTCATAATAACAACAAACAATCTTTGTTATGAACATTCCCTACCAACCCAAAGAAGAACTCTTCGTTGAGACGCAGGAAACTTCTTTCGTTGATATTTTCAATCTTGCTGACATACAACATTTACAGGATTTGTTTGCCGATGCGCACGGTGTGGCTTCTATAATTACCGACATGAAGGGAAACCCGATTACGCAGCCCAGCAACTTTACCCGGTTGTGCGAGAACATTATCCGAAAAACGGAAAAGGGATGCGCGAACTGCTTTAAATCCGATGCGGTTATAGGTCGTCATAACCCATCAGGTGCGACTGTTCAAACATGCCTTAGTTGCGGCTTGTGGGATGCCGGTGCATCTATCAATGTGGGTGGCAAACATATTGCCAACTGGCTGATAGGCCAGGTGCGCAATGAACAGGTTGACGAGCAGCGGATGATGCGGTATGCCGATGAGATTGGCGCAGATAAAGAAGATTTTAAAGCGGCTTTACATGAGGTTCCTTTTATGTCGTTGGAACAGTTTCATAAAACAGCTGATTTATTATTTGTTTTTGCCAATGAACTTTCCGAAAAAGGTTTTAGCAATTTACAGCTTTCCAGGCAAATTACAGAAAAGGAAAAAGCCATTGCCAGCCTGCAGCAGCGGGAAGAAAACCTGCTTATCACCCTTCATTCCATTGGTGATGGCGTAATTTCTACGGATGTTAACGGGTTGATAGTCAGCATGAACCCTGTTGCAGAAAGACTTTGTGGCTGGAAATTAACAGAAGCATCAGGCAAGCCCCTGGCCGACGTTTTCAGCATTATTAATACCGAAACACTCCTGGCAGTTGCCGATCCGGTTGCAAGAGTTTTTGAAAAAGGCGAAATAGTGGGGCTTGCAAACCACACGGTTTTAGTTTCCCGAAATGGAACCGAATACCAGATTGCCGACAGTGCCGCCCCCATCATGAACAAAGATGGTGAGATTACCGGCGTGGTTTTGGTTTTTTCGGATGTTACAGAGAAGTATGCCGCACAAAAGCAGATAAAGGAGAGCGAAGAGCGGTATCGAAGTTTATTAAACAATCTTGATGCAGGCATTGTAGTTCATGCTCCCGATACTTCCATTGTGATGAATAATGTCAGGGCATCAGAATTACTGGGTTTAAGCAACAATCAGATGAAAGGCAAGGCTGCCATCGACCCTGCATGGAAATTTATCCATGAAGATAACACGCCACTGACGCTTGATGAATATCCGGTCAACAGGATCGTTAATAACAGGCAGCCGATAAAAAACCAGGTATTAGGCATTCACCAACCTGGCAAAAATGATGTAGTCTGGGTAACAGTCAATGGCTTTCCGGTGCTCGGTACCAAAGGCGAAATTACCGAGGTAGTCATTAGCTTTATTGATATTACAGATCGCATACAAACGGAAGAAAAAATAAAATTAAGTGAAGAGAAATTTTCAAAATCATTTTTCAACAGCCCTGATTCAATCATAATAAACAGACTTGATGATGGCAGGATAGTTACAGTAAACAATGGGTTTAGAAAAATAATGGGATATGAAGAAGCAGAAGTAACCGGCAAATCAACTACCGAACTGAACTTTTACAAAAACCCCGAAGAAAGAAATGCAATCATTCATGCACTAAAAACAACAGGACAGGCGCTTGACATTGAATGTTGGTTTATTACAAAACACGGAGAAGAAAAATTAGGATTGTTGTCGGCTGCTATTATAGACATAGATGGGATAAAACATATAATGAGCACCAGCCGGGATATAACCGATCGTAAAAAATATGAACTTTTACTTCGGGAAAAAACAGAAGAGATTGAAGCCCAAAACGAAGAATACCAGCAAATAAACGAAGAGCTTACACAATCCAATCAGGAAATTGCCGAGGCCAGAAAAAATGCTGAAATAAATGAAGCCAGGTTGAAAATGGCAATGGCAGTAAGCAAATCGGGGGCATGGGATTGGGACATTCTGAAAAGCACTTTTTATTGGTCGGATGAATTTCTGCAGTTATTTGGGTTACCTGAAAATACCATAGCCGGATTTGAAGCCTGGACTAAAGCATTGCATCCCGACGATGTTGAAGGGGCTGCTGCTAAAATTCAGGAAGCAATTGAAAACCATACACAGCTATTGAACGATTACCGGATTATCCTTCCCAACAGCGAAATAAGGTGGATAAGGGCAACTGGACATGCCACCTATTTGAATAACAAACCGGCTAGAATGATTGGCCTGTGTATGGACATCACCTATCTCAAGCAGGCGGAGAAGGCACTTAAAAACCGGGAGATTCTCCTCAATAAAGTATTTGATTTACTGCCGATAGGCTTGTGGTTTGCCGATGAGAACGGCAGGCTTCTTCGGGGCAATCCAGCCGGTGTGAAAATATGGGGAGCAGAACCGACCGTATCAATTGAGGAATATGGCGTCTTCAAAGCCCGCCGTCATCCCTCATACGAGGAAATCGCGCCTGACGACTGGGCATTGGCGCATACAATTCGTGAAGGGGTCACGATTATGGATGAACAATTGGAAATAGATGCTTTCGATGGTCAAAAGAAAATCATTCTCAACTACACTGCGCCCGTTCTCGATGATCAGGGAAACATTCGGGGCGCAATTATAGTCAATCAGGACATCACCCAACAGAAGCGGCTGGAGGAAGTGCATACTTTTCTGAGCACTTCCGGTTACCCGGGGTCCAATGAAACTTTCTTTGAATCGCTGGCCAAATACCTTTCCGAAATTCTGGATTCGGAATACGTTTGCATCGACAAGCTCGAAGGCGATGGACTTACAGCCCAAACGGTTGCCATTTACAACGAAGGTAAATTTGATCCAAACGTCAGTTACACGCTCAAACAAACCCCTTGCGGCGATGTGGTAGGAAAAACCATTTGTTGCTTTCCCGAAAATGTGTGCCAGTTATTCCCGCACGACGAAGCGCTTCAGACTTTGAAAGCACACAGTTATATCGGAACAACATTATGGAGTTTCGATGGCAAACCCATCGGTCTGATTGCCATTATCGGACAAAAACCCTTGAAAAATGCCGGCTTTGCTGAAAATGTTCTAAAACTGGTGGCTATTCGCGCCGCAGGCGAACTTGAACGCTTACAGGCCGAAGATGGTTTAAAAATGGCCAAATTAAAAGCTGAAGAAAGCGAAGAATTTTTCCGCACCATTTTTGAAAATTCCCCGATTGGTAAATCTATCACAGGTTTAGATGGGTCACTAAAAACGAATAAGGCATTTAGTGATATGCTTGGCTATTCGTTTGAGGAATTTCAGAGCAAAAACTTTAAAGACATTACGCATCCCGATGACATCAAAAAAACAACTGATGCTGTTGAAACCTTGTTAAGAGGTGAAGAATCAGTACTTCAATTTGAAAAAAAATACATCCATAAAAACGGATCAGTTATTTTTTCGGAAGTGGTAACGACGCTGCAAAAAAACAGGGATGGAAAACCTATGTTTTTTATTACATCAGTTAGTGATATTACCGAACGCAAACAGGCTGAGCATGAATTACAATTAGCCATGGAAATTGCCGAGGTGAATACCGCTAACATAACAGCAATCATCGAAGGCACAGCAAATAGCATTTGGGCATTCAACGAACAATTTGAAATAGTATATAGTAATCAGGTTTTC
>CAISJJ010000509.1 GCA_903885595.1 uncultured Bacteroidales bacterium | reverse complement strand
TCTTCTCCATCTGGCAGGGTAATGATTTTACAGTACATGCCACTTTCAATGATCATCTTCGCCGACCGGCTTACTGAATCCTGGCCAGCCTTGTCGGTGTCGCCGATCAGGGTGATACATGGGGTGATCTTTTTAAGCGTTTCAATATGGCCAGCGGTTAAGGAGGTGCCGGAAATGGCAATACAATTACTGATCCCGATCTGGTGAAGCCTGATAACATCAGCATTGCCCTCTACCAGGAAAGCATTCGCTTTTTCTTTGATGTATCTGCTGGCTGCAGTGAGGTTATAAAGGATGTTGCTTTTATGATATACCAAGTTGTCGGCCGTATTGAGATATTTTGGTTCCTGGGATTTGCCGGGCATACACCGGCTGGTAAATCCGGCAATTCCGCGACGGTCAGAAATAGGGAAAATGATCCTGTCGCGAAAGGTATCGAAGTAGTGCGCTTTCCCATTCTTTTCTTTCTTGTTGATCAATCCGGCCTCCAGCAACAGATCTTCCTTGTAACCACCTTTCCTGGCTGCAGTGAGCAAATTATCCCATCCATCAGGGGCAAATCCAAGGTTAAAATCATCAATTGATTCATCATTCCACCTTGATTTGACATATTCCAAGGCAATCGCATACTCAGGCAGTTGCAACTGAGAGGCAAACCATTTACCAGCCCACTGATTTACATTATAAAGCGCTTCCTTCCTTTTATGGTTGGTTGATGCTTCTTCAGATAATTCTTCCTCATGAATTTCAATACCATGGTTCCTGCCTATTTCCTTTATTGCCTCCGGATAAGTCAACTGTTTATACTTCTCTACAAATGCGATTGCATCGCCTGCTTCGCCACACCCAAAACACTTAAATATATTCTTTGATGGTGTGACATTGAAACTTGGCGTTTTCTCTGTATGAAACGGACAAAGCGCCTTGTACCCGGCGCCATTCTTTGTTAATGGAAGATATTTTTCAATAACTTCAGTGATCGGGATGTCTTTTACCAATCCGATATCATCATCCGAAATCAAATTATTTTTGTCTGGAGTGTTGGAATTCAGCGAATTCATTGTATCTTTGTGTTGTTTGTTTTACGTTCTTTATAGTTAAAATTTAACTTGATCAAAAAGGGAAATTTGACAAGATCAAAAAAAAGGAGCCAACCGCAAGAGGGCTCCTTTTTTTATGTCATCAATTCTTCGATTCCTCGTTCTCCGGCCCAATTCCGAGCAGCTGTTGTGCGTTATGCTGCAATTTATCCACACTGTCCCAAATTGAATCAAAGGCCTTGTTTAATGGTTCAAACAAATCTTCCTTTTTCGAAGGATCATCTGTCTCAACCTTCTTATACATAGTATTCAAATATTCGCCGGCTTGTTTCAGCCAGGCCTGGAGTTTCATAATCTCCTTGACATTGTCGAACAATAAATCATCTTTTTTCATTGGATTGAATTTTGGTTATTTGGTTAATAAAGAAACCCCGGAATTGCCGGGGTCAATGGTCATGTTAGTTCTCTGAATTTTTTCAGGCGGTCAATATGGTCAGTAAGAATGTTGAAGCGCTCATGAATCGTTTCTCCAAAAACTGCCAGTATTGCTTTTTGATCAACAACAAAATGTTGACCACCTGTTACCGGCAAATCAGAATCAGGATCATTATCAGTGTAGAGTGGGCATTCAAGCGCTGTGACCAGGGCAAATGTAAGGGATTGTACGGCTGCAATATGCTCCAGTATTTCCTGGGCTGCCTTTTCAGAGATCCGGGAGGTGCATTCAGTAGAGTTATTACACATGGGCGCCTCCTTTCATGGTGCGCGTGTCAATAAAATACAAACTGCACGAAAGTAAATCGCTCACCTGCCTAAGAAGGAAAACCTCATCGTATTCAATAGAGTTATCATCAGCTTTGCTCAATCCAGAAAGGTGGTTGAAAAGCATTTTATCAAAAGTTTTTTTCTGATGTTCCGGTTCATCAAAAAAACGGTGCAGTATATCGAAAACATTATCATCTGTTAGTAATTCCAAAAGGTTACAATCGTAATCGGACTTGATCAGGGTTTTGAGATTGTCGGCAACCTGCCTTGGTAGTTCTATGTTAACCATGTTTGGTTTAACATTCGAATTTCCGGTTTTTACAGTAGCGTTATTCATTCCTGGCCTCCTTTCCGGGTTTTAAGCCCTTCCTGATATTTAAAACATGTCTTGAATAAATTGCTCAGGCGATAAAACATATTTATTTCCTCGAGGCCAATGGATGGGGCCTCATGTATATTTACCAGCTCTATATACTGGAAAAATATTGAATCTAATATGTCCCTGGATTCCATAGGATGCAAAACCAACTCATAGAGACAGTCAAGAATATCTTGATTAAGCACCAGGTGCAATGTACCTTGATCTGAATCACTAAGACTGTTAAAAGCGTCTGCAATATCAGAAGGCACATTAACGCTTACAAACTTGACAGGGGCCTTGTGTTTTTCATGGAAATCGTTGTATCTTTGATTCCGATTTTCTGATTTTTTTTCTTTCATGATTTTGTGTTTTTAAGGATTAAAATTGAGCCCCGGATTGCTACTCCGGGGCTTTTTTCGTTTAAACTACCAATGTGATGGAGTGATCACCCTGGTCATCGAATACGACCCGGTACAAAAAACCGCCAATGTTCATTTGTTCGGGATCCCCGTTCTGAACTTCGATTTTGAGCAGGGTTT
This sequence comes from uncultured Bacteroidales bacterium, assembly GCA_903885595.1. Taxonomy (GTDB): domain Bacteria; phylum Bacteroidota; class Bacteroidia; order Bacteroidales; family FEN-979; genus CAIVAT01. The sequence goes on along the minus strand of CAISJJ010000509.1, from coordinate 6,101 downwards.
CTTCATTCGGATCAACCGCAAAAAAGCAGGTTCCGGTACAATCTTCTTTTTTCAAATCAGAAATGGCGGCTTCTACCAAGGCCAGCCCTTCAAGAAAACTTAAATTTGACATTTTTTTAAAATTTAGATGTTAATAATATGTGAATTGGTAATGGTGAAATTCAAGGTTGAAATGTCTTATTCATAATCCGGGTAACTGTCTAATTCATAATTGTATATTGATGTTTAATTACTTCCACAAAATTTATTTTGAACTCCGGATGCTCCTTTTGAAAGCAATCATACTTTTGCGAAAAGACGAAAAAGTCTGCCATGAGCCGGGCAAGATCATCGATTAAATCTTTCTGCATCTGTTCGCCAGGAATGTCTTTATGAAAAGGTTCCCGCTGGCGGTGCCGATAAACCTCAAAAAATTCAAGGCTAAGTTCAGGATCGCATTTCTTTAACTCGAGGTAGCGGGCAAAAAGACGCCTGACTCGCATTTCCTCACGTTTTACTGATCGGAGTATTGCACTCCGCTCATCTTCGTTTTGCCTTCCCATGATGACGATTTTATTTGGTTACGAATTTGCCAGATAACGATCCAGCTCATCTTCCGGAATCAGCCCTGATTTGGTGGTTTTGAGAACCCCACGTTCAACTAATTTTTTCACAGTATTAAATGACAAATGGAGGCGTTTTGCGACAGCGTTACGCGACAATAAAGTCACCCCGGATTGGCTTTTACGCTTTTCTTCAAAGAGAATAAATTCTTCACGGACAGCTTCACGTATCGTTTGCTTTATTTGTTCGGTTGGTAAAAAAATCATTTCTGACATAGTAATAGGTTTTAATAATTATGATGATAAACTTTTTTAATATCTTTGCATGTATAATAATTGTACAAATGTAAGTTATAATTTCATTAATACAACAAATAATTTAATACTTTATTAACATTATTATCTTATAATGGCTAATCTATCGATAATCAGAGAATTGTGCAGAGAAAAAAACATCTCCCTTATACAGCTTGGTAAGGAGATAGGTATCACAACTCCCCAGGGAGTGCAAAGAATGATCAATGAGAATTCAACCACAATTGATCGATTAGAAAAAATTGCTAAGATTTTAAATGTTCCTGTCTGGCAGTTCTTTGATTTGGATCCTGAGCAATCAGATCTTAAAAATAAAATTGTTGTGATGGATGAATATATAACCGAACTAAACAACAGGTACTTACTGGCCACCAATAAAGTCAAAAAACAGGAAGAGAAAATAACACATCTCATTGTGCTCAATAAAAATTTAAACATCATGGTGGATGCACTTAAAAAGTCCCTCGAGAGCTCCAAAAGAATAGAAAACCACTCTGAGGTTATGCTAAAACAACAGGAAAGAATGATTAAACAATTAGAAACTATCGCGATCATGAAAGATTTTTTTAATACTGTTCCAAAGCCTGATCAAAATGAAAGTAACGGTCAGAAATAGGCATGGTGGTTTTATTTGTACCTGGCATCTTCATCCCGATTTATAAGTATGCTCTGAATTCTTCCGGCAATTCTTTGGGTATAGGAGGCATCCCGTCTTTAATTCCCAAAGCATCTTCCATAATTTCACTCCGATAACCAGGTATTTTCTTTTGCAGGCGCTTATACTTGTTACTGATGGTGATAATACGTTGCATTTCTTTTACTAATTCACGCATCACAGCCCGTCTTTTTGGGTCAAGAGTTTTCTGTGTTTCCATGGGATCAGGGAATTTTACATTAACTTTGGATGAAAATTAAAACATATCGCTGCAAATATAACACATGTGTTTAATATATGCAACATTTGATTAATTTATTTATCAACAATTTTTTGTAATGGAAAAAAATGAAATTAACGTTCAATTTTCATGGATTGAAAAGAGAATAAAAATGCTGTGCATTGAGAAAGGGATAACACTTAAAGAACTCGCTGAAAGTATTGGAATGTCTCGTTCAGGTTTTTATGTCACACTTAAAAAAGGGACATTAACTGTTGAAAAAATATTTGAAATAGCAGACACCCTTAAAGTTCACATATCTGTTTTATTAGGGTATCGTTTCTATAAAACACATGATTTACAATTAGAAATTGAGCGAATTGACAAATACATTGGATCACTTGTGAAAGAAAATGTGTCGTCCAATGCGGTATTTTTATTAAGATCTGAATTAAGCCTTCTGTCAAGAAAAATTCAAGACGTTTTAAACTATACTATTTCATTGGAAGAAAAGCTAAAGATGTATAAGAGTTCTGATGAGGGCCAATCTGTATTTTTGTGAAAAAATTCTGGATCATAGAGGCCACAGTATTATGAGTGAAGAAAATACAACAATGGTACCCGAGGAAGTGATCATGAGCAAGATCTTTATGATCAGGGGACAGAAAGTGATGTTGGATGCTGATCTAAAATCTTGAGGAGCCAAATTGGCACCTCAAGTTGGGGTGGTTCACGTTACCTTCCATTGGCATTTACCGAGCAGGGAGTTGCAATGCTATCCAGTGTGTTAAATAGTGATCGGGCAATTATTGTAAACAACCGGTCCAGTTCCCGTTCAACAATTGAAAATAAATGTTAAAAACTAACATTGGACAGTTGAAAACCTTTGAGTATTTGTACAATAATATTAAATATCTGAGTTATATTTGACGATTCATTTTGAATATCTACCTTTGCAGTCCAATTTAATAAATCCATAACAGCATGAATATCACTCTAAATCAGAAGAGCCAAAGGTCTATCGAAAAGTCCACTGGTATCGGCATACAAGATTTGGTGACGATGGATGCTACCACAATCGATGCAAAAATTGAAGCTAAAACCGGTAAAAAGCTTCAATATTTAACAAAAATGGGATCCCGTCTGATTGGCCGTGGATCTGTATATTTATTTTTGGTTCGTCTCCTATCGCTTGACATAATTGACCGGAAATTATCCAAAATCTAATCCTTTCTATGCCAGTTGACCTGCAGGCCTCATTGAAGGAATACTACAAAACGTACAACGAGGTAATCAAACCACTTATTGCAGATTTTGAAGCACGCGAAGAGCAGTTCCCGTTACCAATTTTCAATGAAATAAGGGCGTTATCAAGGTAATTGGTTGGTTGCTCGCTGCAATATTATCCGGAATGCTATCGATATGGATTTCATGTGACTATATTTCCTCACTTTTCACAGGCCAGTAAAACAATAAATCCGAGCGCCGATAGGTCGGCAAAATATGCTGCCACAGCTTATGCAGAATGAGTCAGTGGCAGCGCTGTTTTCACCCGTTTTGTAAACAAAAGTGCCACAGTCCCCTTTCAAATTCTCTCTTAAATCTTACTGAATCAGGTGGTTAAACCATTTATGGTTTGCTTCCCTCCAGCTCCACGGCTAACATTGATCTGAAAATTATTAACCTGATTTTAAAACATTTAAAATCGGACAATTTCAACACAAACTGAAATTGTCCGATTTTTGTTTTAGTTCTGTTATACATCGGCTGATTGAGTTTGCAAATTAAACAAACTCAAAAAAAGTGTTTTTCAGACATCCAAATGGCCTAACATAAATTGCAAGAATAAATTAACATCATGGAAGTAGTTGAAAGAAGAGAAAAAAACTAATTTTGTCTTTCACTTGTGAAAAAGGAATTTTTCATTCTTACGACAGTTCAGAGAGGATGGTCGGGCATTGCAATACGAAAAGGTCAAACAAAGCGGCACATCTGCCGGAATTCATTTATTTCAATACGCTGTTTTATAAAGGTACAAAAATGAAATATTATGAATTTTAAAGGAATAATCATATTTCTATTTATTTGGCTGGCTTCAGCTATCAATTATGAGATATATGCAGCTGTCATCTATCAAGGCTTACCCAGATTATGGAATTATTCTCGTTCGCAATATGCAGGTGGAATTCAAAACTGGTCTTTTGCAGAAACTGATAATGGGTTGTTGTATTTTGCCAATAACAGTGGTTTGCTTGAATATAATGGGACCCAATGGAAGTTATATAACTCAGTTCAGGCAGTCAACAGATCTGTTTGTGCCGACGGCAACAGGATTTATGTTGGAGCTTTTAATGAATTTGGATACTATGAAGAAAATGAGAAGGGCCTGTTAGTTTACTACTCGTTAATCAATCTGGTTAAAGATAGGATTGGTGACTTTGATGAAATTTGGAGGATACATAAAACAAGCTTCGGTATTGTTTTTCAATCATTTAAGGCATTATTTATTTACAGGAAAGGAAAAATAGATGTTATTTATCCACATTCGAACTTTCACTTTTCATACTATGTAAATGACATTTTATGGGTATATGATGAAGAGCAGGGGCTTATGCAATACCAGGATGGAAAAGTAAAGACTGTGCCTGGTGGCGATTACTTTATTGGAACACAAATCTGGTCAATATTACCTTTGAATGCTGATGAAGTTATTATTGGCACCAATACCAAAGGTATATTCCGTTATAATGGCCGGCAAGTAATTCCCTGGGCTTCAAAAATAAATGAACAACTGAAAAAGTACCAGCTCTATTCGGCAAAGAAGCTTAATAACAATTATTTTGCTTTTGGTACAATTCAGAATGGTTTAATAGTTTCAGATACAGCTGGTAACCTTATATTTGAATTGAACAAAGAACGTGGGTTACAGAATAATACAATTTTGGGTGTTGGCCAGGATTTTAAAGGTAATATATGGCTGTGCCTTGATAATGGTATTGCAATGATTGAATTTGATTCTCCCATTTCTTTCTTTCAAAAATATTTTGACATCGGGACCGGGTATGCGTCGGCAAAATTTGGAAATAATATTTATTTGGGGACTAATCAGGGACTTTTCTATATCAAAGAAAAAGATTTTATTGATCCTTCAAAAACAAAGTCAAATTTTAAATTGATTGAAGGAACAGAAGGGCAGGTGTGGAACCTCTCAGTGATTGATAACACATTGTTTTGCGGTCATAATAATGGGGCATTTCAGATTAAGGAGGATAAGGCAATAAAAATATCAACCATACCCGGAACATGGAACTTTTTAAAAATCAACAACACAGGACTTATTCTGGTTGGCTCTTATACAGGTTTGTCGGTTTTAGAAAAACATGGTGGTATATGGAACTTACGTAATAGAATCAAAGGATTTACAGAGTCATCGCGTTTTGTTCAATATGATCAATTGGGAAATATTTGGGTCGGTCAAACATATAAAGGCATTTTCAGAATCAAATCTGATAGCTCATGGAGAAATGTTTTGGATACACAGTTTTTTACGTCAAAAAATGGTCTGCCTTCTAATCAATCAAATTCATTATTCAAGATTCAGTCAGAAATATTAGTTGCTTCAGTTAATGGAATATATACATTCAACTATAAAACCGGAATGTTCGAGAAAGTGTCAAGATTTACGTCCTATTTCGATAAAGAAATGTCGGTTGATTATCTGTACCAGGATTCGGAGCAGAATATATGGTTTTCTGAAGATAAGCAATTAGGAGTGTTGCGTTTGCAGGAAGATGGTTCCTTTAAAAAGATTACAATTCCATTTTTAAAACTTGCCAATCTGACGCTCTCATCCTTTGAGAATATTCAAGAATTGGATCAGAATAATGTTCTCATTGGCATTGAAGGGGGGTTTGCAAATTACGTTTCGAAATATAAAAAAGATTACTCTAAACTGTGTAAAATCTATATCAGCGATTTGAGGTCAAGCGATACAGCAGAAGGCATCTATCGTTATTATGGCAAGAAGGCTGGTCAAACTTTGATACCCGCTTTTAAATACAAAAACAATGCGGTTTCCATTTCTTTCTCGGCAAACAATTTTGAATCTGCCGATATACAATTTCAATATAAATTAGCAGGTTTTGATGAAAAATGGTCGGAATGGACGACCCAGAATTTTAAAGAATATACAAATCTTCCTGACGGACAATATACGTTTATACTTCGTGCAATTAACAGCGACCAAACGGTACCGTCTGAGCTATCCTTTAAATTCATTGTTTTAGCGCCATGGTATCGTTCAGTTTATGCCCTCATCATTTATTTTTTATTACTCATTCTTCTTATCTACATAGCGAAAAGATATTTA
>CAISJJ010000508.1 GCA_903885595.1 uncultured Bacteroidales bacterium | reverse complement strand
TTATCCTAACCCCACAACAGATATTGTCATCGTTGAGCTTGTGGAAGCAGGTCTGGCCACAGTAGCAAATGTTACAGTTTACAGTATGCAAGGGGGCAGGCTGTACCAGAAGGACTTGATTGGGGAATCTAAATACCAGTTCTCACTTTCCGGAAAGCCTGTCGGCATATATATGGTGCGTGTTCAAGCCGGAGATAAGTCGGAGATTGCCAAAGTTGTGAAGAATTAATTTAAAATTGAAGATAAAATTTGATAGTATGAAAAAATTATCCTTCTTAATCGCAACACTTCTGTTTATTAGCAGAGCATTATTTGCCCAGGTAGGCATTAACACGGACGGCAGTCAGCCCGACAATTCGGCAATGCTGCAGGTTAAGAGCACAACCAAAGGGTTTTTACCTCCACAGATGACAACGGCTCAGCGGGATGCAATAGCAAACCCTGCCGAGGGTCTGGTAATTTACAATATTGAATGTAAAGATGTTCAGTATTTCAATGGCGCTGGCTGGGTGCCTTTGGGTAATACCAACACTGCAATTGCACCTGGCACAATAACCGGAAATGACAACCCTTGTCAAAATGCTGATGGCATAACTTATTCCGTTACGCCTGTGCCGTGGATGCAAGGTTATAACTGGACCGTCCCAACAGATGCCATCATTACATCGGGTCAGGGAACGGCGTCCATTACAGTGACATTTGGAGCTTTGAGTGGCGTTGTCTGTGTTTCGGCTTATGGAAACTGCTGGCGGGGTTTGGGATCTTGTCTTCCGATAACATTGTCACCACTTCCTGCATCTCCAATTTCTGGGGTTCAGGTGCCAACACAAACCCAGATTGTGTGGAACTGGGAGGCGGTTCAGGGCGCAATTGGATACAAGTTCAATTCGGTTGATGATTACAATACAGCTGAGGAGATAGGCACAGCAACAAGCAAAACGGAGGTTGGATTGACATGTAATACGGCATATTCTAGATTTGCATGGGCATATAATGCATGTGGAATATCTTCACCGGTTGCACTGGCACAATCAACTGAAAATTGTTCTTTCAGCTGCGGCCAGCCCTTCACCGATATACGTGACGGGAAGACCTAAACACGGTGCTGATTGGCGACCAATGCTGGATGGCGCAGAACCTGAATGTGGGTGTCCTGATATTAGGCACACAGACACAAACCAACAATGTTATCATAGAGAAATACTGTCAAAACGATTTGACATCTAATTGTGATATTTATGGGGGACTTTACCAATGGGATGAAATGATGAATTATACAACAGTACAAGGCACTCAGGGTATTTGCCCAGCTGGATGGCATCTACCAACAGATTCGGAATGGTGTACATTGACTCTAAATATTGATGCTACTGTGAATTGCAATGCACTGATGGCAGCCACTGGTACCGATATTGGAACAAAAATGAAATCAACCACCGGATGGATTCAGAATGGCAATGGAAATAATGCATCCGGTTTCAATCTTCTTCCTGGGGGGTTCCGTTGGATTGATGGCGGGTTGCTTTATTCAGGATATTATGGAAACTTGTGGTCCTCTACGGAGAATTGTACAACGAACGTCTGGTATCGGGGCTTTGCCTACGATGGTCCAACTGTGTTTCGAAATGAAGTATGCAACTATGCCGATAAAACAGAAGGTCTATCAGTTCGCTGCCTAAAAGATTGACGTGTGCCATGAACGCGAAGCAGCAAGAGAGTTTACGCTTTACTGGTATCATTCTATTCTAAGTTGAACCTTTAATAATCATCTAACATTATCAGGAGAAAACCTGGTTATTCCGTCCTTGCAAAAAACCGTCACTTATTAAAGGGGTTTCTAAGGGGGGATGACAAAACCCAGCCAACGGGTACACACTCGATAGAAAACGACTAACCTTTTCACGAGTTACCTCGCCTGACCTGAGGTAAAAGTACTGACTAACGTAAAGGTTCATAATTCAAAGACGTTTGTCGTTAATTCCTGAGCTAACGCCGGGCTATAAACTGCGTGAAATAATTTCGCCTTGAACCGGAAGGGTACAGGCTTCTGCCGTAACTTGACACTTTTGAACACAAGCTTTGGTATTACCTCGTCATGCAGTTGCTCCATTACTTTGTGGACTTCCTTGCCACCTATCCTGCCAGGGTATATGCGCAACTTATGCGTGATATCAGAATCGGTATAGCCAATAAGTCTCCTTGCTGCATGATCAGGGCAGTCTAAGGTTGCATATTCCTGGTATCTATGATTGCACTCCATATACCCGCATCTTACTGCCATCTGCTTTAACTCGACAGCCCTGGTCCTGCTTAGATCAAGCATTTTACCCATGGAATCAGCAGACAGTCCGAAGTATTTAGGTAACATGTAAGATGAGGGCAGGTTATGGTTGGCAACACCCCTTTTATTGGTTGCGAACCCGCCCTTCCATCGTTCCCTTGTTACCCAATACTCGAACCGTTTTACACGTGCACCTACCACAGCTGCGAACAAGAAGGCATCAAAAGTCTTCAGGTCACTTTTAGGATGACATTTAACCGCTTGCATCCATGCG
>CAISJJ010000507.1 GCA_903885595.1 uncultured Bacteroidales bacterium | reverse complement strand
GCATGTCAACAATAGTAATAAAACCAAAAACAAAAGAGGAACAAAATTTTATTACACGCCTTCTTAAGAAAATGAACATTGATGTTAATGTTGTTGAAGAACCAACACCAAATTATGAAACCCGAAAGGCAATTGAAGAAGTTCATTTAAAAAAGGGGTCAAAGGTAAAAAATGCACAAATGCTTTTTACCAAATTGGGCATCTGATGTTTCAACTTGTATATACCAACAGGTTCAGGAAAGATGTTAAACTTCTGAAAAAAAGAGGTTTTGACATGGAGTTACTTAAAAGTTCAATTTTACAACTTGAGGAATCAGGAACATTACCGGTTAGGAACAGGCCTCATAAACTGTCGGGATATTACGTTGGTTTTTGGGAAGCTCATTTAAATCCAGATTGGTTAATTTTATGGAAAGTAATCCCTGATGATAAGGAGGTTTGGAGCCCTGATCGCGGAGGTTAAACTCAATAAAAACAAAATCAGTATCGATCAGTTGAAATTTAAGTCCACGGGATTAATGAACAAATTACCGGGCTACAAAATAACGTATGCCGGGTTTTCGCCCGAAGATATGTTTTGAGAAAGGTGACGAAAAAAACGTGACATGCGTGACGGAAGAACGTGACGGAAAAAACGTGACAGAATAAAACGTGACAGGGTGACAGGGTGACAGGGTGATGATTTTAGGCTGTAAGGTGATGTTTAATATAATCAGGCGCTTTCGCTGTTAAATAAAACGGCAAATTCAGCAGGGTAAATTCTTTGCCTTTCAATGTTTTTGTTGTTTCCACTTTATACTCGCCGGAATATATTCTGACAGCAAAATGATGAGGGCATTGGTCAATAAATTCCATTAAAGAACGTAATCTGCCTGTTTTTCCCAGTTTTACTTCAACAGGTATCAGCAGATTATTGATTTGCAAAACATAATCAACCTCGGCGTTTGATTGCTTTTTTTCCTTTATCCAAAAAATGTTTTTCGCCGAAACATTCGATTTTATCGATAAAAGTTCTTGCCCGACAATATGTTCGGCGATTTTTCCTTCAAAGAGTGTATCGATTAAATCATTGTTTAAAATCATCAACTGTACGCCTGCAAAATAATTTAATATTCCCGTGTCCAGAATATGCAATTTGGGTGATTTCCTTTTATTTTCAATAAACGGCACTTTTGTATTTGTAGTAGGATAAACCAGGGATAAGAAGTAGGTTTTCTCTAACGTTCTGAAGCCCTCTCCAATATCTTTTGATTTGTAATTGGATGAGGCAAATCCTTCAAATTTTATTCGTTCACCGGCCATTTTGATGGCATTGTGTATAATATGCCTGATGACCTTACGCTGGTTATCGTTTTTTGCGTATTTTTCAACATCATCGGAATATGCCGTAATCAGATTTTCAAAGATACGGCCAACCACCACTATATCTTTATGCGCAAGGTAATGTTTTACTACCTCGGGCATTCCGCCAATTAAACAATATACCACAAACAAAGCCAAAAGTTTTTTATGACCATAATCGGGGAAGGGAAGATGGTTGTAAATGTTTAATGCTTCATTTTCATGATACGCCATTAAATATTCCTCAAAACTAAATGGTCGCAAAATCAGGTATTCGACCCGGCCTACCGGAAAGCTGATTTGATTGTCAAGAATGCTTTCAAGCAACGAGCCGGCAGCGATGACATACAAATGATTGGCTTGTTCGAAAAAGTAACGTAGTGATTTTATTGCTTCGGGTGAATTTTGAATTTCATCGATAAAGATCAATACTTTGGCATCGGGGGCCGGCGAAATGTTTGCCTGTAAATAAAGTATCTGAATAATGGTATTAATAGAATCGTTCTTTTCAAATATTTGTCTGTCAGCGCTTTTATCGAGATTCAAGGGAATAAAATAATCAAAGCCTTCGGCGAACATCTCTACCAGCGTAGTTTTGCCAACCTGCCGCGCTCCCCGGAGAATGAGTGGTTTTCTGGAGGCGCTGGATTTCCAGCGAACCAATTCATCAGTTAGTTTTCTTTGATACATTTTACAAAGTAAGTCATATTATTTTAATTTCACAACACAAAGTAAGCCCTATTATTTAAAAAAATAGCAATAAAGTTAACCCTCTGTTAAACGGGACGAGAAAAAACGGGACACGGGACGCGGGACGCGGGACAAAATTCGGGACACGGGACACGGGACGCGGGACGAAAATCGGGACGCGGGACGCGGGACGGAAAAAATCG
>CAISJJ010000506.1 GCA_903885595.1 uncultured Bacteroidales bacterium | reverse complement strand
TCTGAACCGGGATATGAAGATCAACAAGGTACCCATCGCGGGCATTAGCCGCAACCGTGATTTTTTAAAATTGAATTTACCTCTTCTTCGCTTATCTGTGCCATTTTTGATAATAATGAAACGTTCAGCCCTGCTTTGTAACCATTAACAACCATGAGTTCGATACCCTTCTGGCGCTATGGTTTCGGTTTCGTCCTCAATTTCAGATAAATACCTTAGCCACAACACCTGTAACCTCTTTTCGTTAAAACTGGCGGCTTTGAATTTGGGAATTTCAACGAACACAAATTCCAGCCCTTCCAGCACTTTGTTGCTATTAGCCAGGTGAACGATTTTATAGTGGTGGTAAAATTCATCCATGTCATGCTCAAACACCTTGTTCACCAGACTCAATGCGTACACAGGCTGCAATCCTTTGTATTAGTTTCCCTTGTCCAACTGGCGCACATAGGCTTTACTGGCGTTGAACAGCACCCTGGTTTTGAAACTGTCGGTCCAAAGCATCTGCATTTCCACGATAAACTGGCGGCCCTGCTCATCGATGCAGCGCACATCGACAATCGAATATTTAAGCAAAGGAACTTCAGGTACAAGGTCAGCTGGCAAATATTCCAGATCTCTGATGGGAACCGCGAGAGGCAATAGTGCATTCAGGAAACTCTTCAGCAACCTGGGATGCTGCCCGAATACCTTTCGGAAGGTCAGGTCATTTTTGGGATCAAGATAGCGCACGGGTAATTTTTTACAAAAATACGAAACCTGAAAATAATATAAACTGATGAAGCGGCTAACTCATTAAAGATTACGACATTTTATCTGTTTTCATATAAAGTATGAGCCTACTCCGAAAAGTTAGATCAATTGGATTCTGAGCGGAGTCGAAGGATGCAAAAATCTCATAATAAGGACACTTCGACTTCGCTCAGTGTCCTGTTTTCCGTTAAATTGCCTTTTCGGAGTAGGCGTAATTTTGAATATCGAATGTCGAATATCGAATATTGAATATTGAATATCGAATATCGAATTGTGAATGACAAATGACAAATGACGAATTTTCTTCAACAATTCTATAACTCAATAATTTACTCATTCATCGTGGGGATCAGTTTCCACATAAGCAACCTCAGGCAGTTGCGGTTTTTAGAAATGGGCAAACATTAAATGAACCCATCGAGCAACTGGCGTAGTTGCGTTGTGGTGACTGATCCCAGCGAGCCAATGATGAATTACGAATTACGAATTACGAATTACGAATTACAATATAAGATATACGATATACGATATACGATTTACGAATAAAAAAATCACGTAGTGAAAACTTCATACTTCGATATTCGATATTCAATATTCGATATTCAATTGACCAATGACCAATATCTAATGCCTCATGCCTCATGCCTAATGCCTAATGCCGTACTTCACACCCTCATTCCGGAAGATCATGCGTTTTTTTTACAGAAATTGCTTAATATTTTGTTATTTTGCCTTTTTATCTGCGTTTCTTCATGAAATTCCGTGTTGCAATTTTTTTCCTTCTTTTCCTCCAGTTTTCTCCGGTTTTTTGCCAGATGACCCCAACAGACTCCATACCGATCATGAAAAAAATGCTGAATGGAGAACTGCCCCCTGAATCCCGTATAAAATTGCTTTCAAAACTTTGTGCACTTTATTGGAATATTGATCCTGATACTTCATTATGGTATGGTATGCAGGGGAAAGCGTTGTATGGCGGGCAGGTATCCGGACGTTGGATAGCACGCAACCAGTTTGCCCTTGGCATGGCCTGGGAAAACAAAGGGAATTTCGACAGCGCCCTGAGTTATCTCTGTCAAGCCGAAGTAACCAGTCTGAAGGCCGGCGACACCATGTACCATTTCCGTACTTTGGAGCAAACCGGAAGTTTGTACCGAATGATGGGAAAGTACGATACCGCTGTTTTATTGATGAGCCGATCCCTGGAATATTTTAAAAGCAGGCAGAAAATCTTTCAAATCATGTCGGCGCTATACAATATCGGAAGTGTTTACCTTGAGCAGAACCGTTATAATAAGACATTGCAATATTATCTTGAATCGGCATCTTATGACTCTATTCTGTCCGATTCAAATATTATGGCCACACATCAGTTCGGGATAGGAACCATTTACCTGAATTTGGGAACACTGTTTAAATCATCTGACCCGGAGAAATCCAAAAATTTTCTCAGTCTCAGCAAATCCTATTTTACAAAAAGCATCCCGGTTTTTGAAGCCATCCGGATGAAAACCGGGTATTGTTTTGCAAAGATGAACCTCCTGTCTGTAATGATCGCATCGGATGAACTGTCGCAGGCCGACTCTCTTCTTGCTTCGTGCCAGGAATGTCTCGCGTTTACTGATCCCCGGGTGACTTCAGGCTTCATGATCAGCCGGGCACAAATGCTCCATATGCGTGGAATGGATCGTGAAGCAATGACCCTGCTTGCCGAAATAAGCCGCGAAAAAGGAGAGATCAGGATTCTGCCGGAGTTTCACAGGGCGATGTTGCTCTATGCCTCCCTGCTATGGAAATCGGGGCAAACCGACAGTTCATTCAAGGTTGCGACCAGCAGTCTTTCATGGGCACGGAGCAATTCCGTGGTGCAAGTAGCCCTTGAGGCATGCCGACTCCTTGCCGGATGGGAACGGAAGTCGGCAAACTACCAGATGGCCTTCGATTACCTCACAACCGCAGGTCTATACCAGGATTCTCTTTCAATGGAGATTAACCGGGAAACATTTGATCAACTGGAGTTTAGCTTCAGCAACAAGATTCTGAAAGCCGAGATCGGAAAACTTACCATCGAAAAAAAATACAATAAGACCCTCACCATGGTTATCATTCTGGTGGCTTCATTCATCGTCATATTACTGATAATACTGGCAGTATTCATGCAACGACGCCGGAAGATTGCCGAGGAAAAACGATTGATCGCCGAGGCGCGGGCCAAACTGGCAGAAAAGGAAAAGTATAACAGCGATCTGGAGGTGAGGAACATCACCCTTGAAAAAAACAGCCGGGAACTGGAAATTCAGCTGAAGAATGAAGAGATGGAAAAGTTGCAGCTGGAAATGCAACTCCGGGAACAGGAGTTGGTATACCAAACCGTGGTTAACGCAACGCTGAACCAGAAAAATACCACCTTTATCGAAAAACTCAACCCATTCTGCAAGCGCCTGTCGAAAAAAAGTGATCAGGATGAGTTTGCCCAGACGCTCGCAGAGATTAGCAGAGACACCCAATCAGATCCTTTGCAACAGTTTGAGGTTGTCTTTAAGCAAATGCATGGCGGATTTTTGCAAAGACTGGTGGAATTCTGCCCCGATCTTACCAAGATGGAACTTCAAATTTGTGCCTTGCTGCGGTTGAACATGTCATCGAAAGACATCGCGCAAATCATCAGCATCACACCGTCAACTGTTGATGGAATCCGTCACAGGGTCCGGAAAAAAATGAACCTCGATCCAAATATGAGCCTTACCACCTTCTTCTTGTCGCTAAAATGATCTCTTTCCGCCTTTTTAGCATGTTTTGATCATCTTGTAGTTTTCTTGTAACTTTTCATAAAATGGCAAATATCAGCATATTGAACTTGTGCTCATGCCATCCTTTTTCCCAAAAGGAATTATCAATTCTGATACAAGAAATTGTTATACTGTTAGTTGAACTTCAGCTACAAGAAAACTACAAGATTTTTGTGCCACCTTCCTCTTGATATTGCCTGAATCCGAATTTATCTTTGAGAAAAAGAAATTCGTGACCAAAACTTCTGAATGCAAATCTGATTGCAAAGTTTTATTGGCAGGTTTCCCGGAGGTTACTTCCGAAGGATTTGAACATACCCTTTGTTTGAGCCCCGGTATGTTGATACGTTCCTGCACGGGTGCGGAGACGATCGAAAAATGCCTTGCCGACCCGGCGATCAGGTTCCTGGTCATGGATGTTGCCCTCGAGGGTATGAATGGCTTCGAAGTCACGCAGCAGATACGCAAAATCCATGATTTTTCCGATCTGGTTATCATCCTCGTGGGCTGGTACAGCCTGGCCTCGGTGAATATGGCTCTCGCTGTGGGATGCAACGAATTTATTGTTAAGCCTTTAGATCACAACGTTATCAATGGACTTTTGAATGAAACATATAAAGAAATTGAAGCCCGGAATTTATAAGAAAAACTAAAATATATTACCATGAAAAAAACAGTTATCTTTTTCCTCCTGATGGCCATGGCTGGTATTCTCAGCGCCAACAACATTTCCATCAGCAACCTGAGTCTGACAGGTAAAAACACCACCGACCATTACACAATGGTGCGATTCGATATTTCCTGGGAAAATTCCTGGCGTACATCCACTGTCGAAAGTAACTGGGATGCTGCCTGGTTTTTTGTGAAATACCGGGTAGCGGGCGGCGCCTGGCAACACGCATGGCTTGATGAAAGCGGCCACACGGCTCCCACAGGAAGCACGATCACACCCGGTTTATTAACCCCGGGTGCAGCTTTTAACGCCACCGCCAACCCCGGCTTAGGCGCGTTTATTTACCGCTCGGCCAATGGTGCAGCAAGTACCTTTACCAAAACAGGGGTGGAACTCCGCTGGAATTATGGCGCCAACGGTGTCACTGATGGAGATGTGGTTGAAATAAAGGTTTTCGCCATCGAAATGGTTTATGTGCCGCAAAGTGAGTTTACCGTGGGCAGCGGAGGCGCTGAATCAGGCAGTTTCACCAATGGTTCCTGGACAAGCGGGGCAACCGTTTCATTGTCAATCGCTTCCGAAAGCGCTTTAACGATAGCTCAATCAACTGGTAATCTTTGGGGCACATCCGGCAGTGGAAACAACACCATCGGCAGCGCAGGAACGCTTGCGGCAGCTTTCCCCAAAGGCTATCGTGCCTTTTACTGCATGAAACACGAAATAAGCCAGCAAGGGTATGTCGATTTTTTAAACAGCCTGACAGAAACCCAGGCCTCGGCCAGATATCCTGTTCAAACGACCAACCGGTTTGGCATTTCCGTTGCCAGTGGAGTTTACAGTACCGCCAACCCTTACGTATCCTGCAATTTTCTGAGCTGGCCTGATGTGGCTGCTTATTTAGACTGGAGCGGGTTGCGTCCGATGACCGAACTTGAGTTTGAAAAAGCCTGCAGGGGAACAGCAACACCGGTGGCCAATGAATATGCCTGGGGCAATGCAACTGCAGCAGCAGCCAATAACATTACCGACGGAGGCGCTATTAATGAAACCACCAATACTTCAGGCGCCAATGCCGTTTTTAACAATCAAGCAAACGTACAGGGCCCTTTGCGGACGGGTGTTTTTGCCACAGGCGCCTCCACCCGTTTACAGGCAGGCGATACTTACTACGGTATCATGGAGATGAGCGGCAATGTATGGGAGCGACCGGTAACAGTGGGGAATGAAACAGGCCGTGGCTTTACCGGCACGCACGGTGATGGCATGTTGAATGGATCGGGCTTTGCCGATGCTGCTTCATGGCCCGATGAAACCGGCGCAGGAGCTGGTTACAGGGGCGGCGCCTGGCTTCAAACGGATATAATGATGCGGGTTTCCGACCGAACGAACGCTGCCTTGTCGAGCGGTTCAGCCGCTGCAGATCATGGTGGCCGCGGGGTGCGAACGCAGCCGCTTCCAACCCTGACCACCGCCGTGGTTACTGACATTACCAGCATCACCGCCACTTCCGGCGGAAATGTGACCGATGATGGCGGAAACACCATTACCGCACGGGGCGTGTGCTGGAGCACATCAACCAACCCGATCGCCACCGGCAGCCATACTACCGAAACCGGCACCACAGGTGTGTTTACAAGCTATTTGACCGGCCTTACCGGTGGAACCCTCTATTATGTACGGGCCTATGCTACCACCAACGCCGGAACTGCTTATGGGAATCAGGTTACTTTCACAACTTCAGCGCCGGTATTTACCTGCGGCTCATCAAGTATCATTGTTTCACATACTGCTGGTCCCGTCGCCCCGGTTAACAAAACAACTACCTACGGTACTGTTACGAATATACCCGGCGAAACCTCCAAATGCTGGATCACCAGCAACCTTGGCGCCGACCACCAGGCAACCGCTAAAAACGATCCCACCGAGCCTTCGGCCGGTTGGTACTGGCAATTTAATAGAAAACAGGGCTATAAGGATGATGGAACCGTCACCCCTCCATGGCCGAATCAACCAATAAATGAAAATTCAGATTGGCTGCCAGCCAACGATCCTTGTGCCCTTGAACTTGGGACAGGCTGGCGAATCCCGACCAGCACCGAATGGACCAACGTAGATGCAAGTGGTGGCTGGTCAAACTGGGATGGCCCCTGGAACTCTGACTTAAAACTCCATGCTGCCGGATATATAGCCCAAAATGGTTCGCGGAATCCTCCGGGTGCTTACGGCAACTACTGGAGCAGTACGCAGGTATATGTAGAATATTTTAACACTTATGGTGGCATGTACCTGTCCTTCATGTCAATTTCCTCTAACATGAATGCCACCTACAAGGATTTCGCATCATCTCTTCGCTGTATAAATGACAATTAATTCATGTGTTTATCTGACAAGTTATTTTTTTACCAACTCCGCAGAGGTATATATTATTTACGAAAACGTTACATTGCAAAACACATATCTATGAAAAAAGCAACATTGACCATTTTAGCGCTGATCCTGATTCAGGTATTGGCCATGGCACAACATACAGGCGGTATCGGCAGGGGTGATTATTCGTTGTCTTCCACCAACCCGGTGGTGGTGACTGCCACCTCAGGAACGACAGGTCCAACTGGTTATCAAACCCTTAAAGCGGCCTTCGATGCCATTAACCTGGGTACCCACCATGGAGAAATTACCGTAAAGATTAATGGCAGTACTACCGAAACGCTGAGCGCCGTACTTTACCAAAGCGGGTATATTCCTTCCCCGGGAAAAAGTATTGGTTCAACCTACACGTTGGTTAACATCTATCCCACGGCAACCGGGATCAGCATCAGCGGCAACCTTGACGCACCGCTTGTTGATTTGAATGGCGCCGACAACGTGACCTTCGACGGGCGGATAAACATGACCGGTTCAGCAGATCTGACCATCTCCAACATCAGCGCTTCATCGACAACCGGAACATCCACCATCCGGTTTATCAACGATGCATCTGACAACCTCGTAAAATACTGCAAAATAAAAGGTTCATCAACCGATGCAGCCGCCGGTATCGTGTTCTTCAGTACTGCTGATGTTGATGCTGGAAGCGGCAACGATGCCAACATCATTGACAATAACGACATCACCTGTGCTGCCGATGCAGACCGGCCCCTCAATGCGATCTATTCATTCGGAACATCAGAAAGCGAAAACAGCGACATTACGATAAGCAACAACAACATCTACGATTTCCTGAACCCCGGATCGCATTCACGAGGCATCTATCTTCGTTCCAACACCACCTCCTGCACCATTTCGGGAAACAGTTTATACGAAATGGCGCCGTTTGTTCCCACTGCATATGCCGTGCACCAATTGATTTTCATCTACAATGAAGGCAATAATTTCACCGTGTCAGGTAACCATATTGGCGGTAATTCAACCAACTGCAGCGGTACCTGGACAAAAGCCATTGAATCATCTGATGATAATTTTACTGCCATACGCATGATTGTGGGAAATGGCGCTGAAAGCAACATCCAGGGCAATGCCATTAAGAATTTTTCCTGGTCAAACGCTGGCTCTAAAGGATCAGGTTGGAATGGAATATCTGTCTTGAGCGGCAATGTGAATGTCGGAACCGCTGCAGCCAACATCATTGGCGGATCAACGGGGACTGGTTCCATTACCTATTATTGCGGAGCAGGTAAAGGCCGTTTAATTGGAATCTCACTGTCAGAAGTAGGAACCAAGAATGTCGAAAATAACCGGATCGGATCCATCGCGATGGCCGGAACAGACCCCACACAAGGACATGTTTTTTTTGGAATTCTTAACGATTGTACCGGAATAACAACCATCCGGGACAATACGATTGGCAGCGAAACAACAGCCGGCAGCATTAATCTGAGTTCGCCATCCACAGTGGGGGAACAACAAGTGTTGGGAATAAACAATGAGGGAACAGGAAGTGTGACCATTTCGGGAAACCTCATCGCCAATATGACAAACGGGACCACAAATTCAGACCCAGGCGCCCCCGGTTTGATTCATGGGATTACAACCTGGGATGGATCAAATACCATTTCAGGTAATATAGTCCGTGATCTTACGATTACCAATGCAAACAATGCTGAAGACTTTTCGGCTTCGGTCATTGGGATTGCGCTGAACTGCACAACAGCTGTGGTCCAAAGCATTACGGGCAATACGATTTACAATTTATCCAACGCCAATGCTTCGTTCGATGGAAATGTCATCGGATTGTATTACAATGGATCCACGACGGCCAGCATGGTTTCAAAAAACTTCATACATAGTTTATCGGTTAACGCTTCCATCACAACGTCAGCAAACATCTACGGGATTAAAATAGAAAATGGAGCAACAACCTGGTCGAATAACATCATCAGCCTCGGAAGCAATACTTCGGCAAATATCTACGGTATCTACGAAAGGGGAGATGAGGGGAATGACAACAGTCTGTATTACAATACAGTGTACATTGGTGGTGTAAGTGTGTTATACCCCATGTCGTATGCTTTATACAGCGCTGCTTCGACAAATACCAGGAATTTCAGGAATAACATCTTTGATAATGCGCGCCGCTATAGTCAAAAAGTTCCCGGCGGACGACTATACCTGAATTATGCCGTATGGTTCAATTATGGAGTAAGCGACAATCTGACGCTTGACAACAATGATTATTATGCCCCGGGTTTAAGAGGTGTGCTTGGACATTATCAGTCAAAGGATGTAATTTCCCTGCCCATGATCACGGGAATGGATGCCAACAGCAAGTCGGTCGACCCGGGCTTTGCCAGCGCCGGAGGGACATCCGCTGCGAACTACCTGCCATCGGCTGCTGTTTTGGTTGCAGCTACAGGAACCGGTATCAACATCGATTATGGTGGAAATCCCCGTAAGGCTAACTATCCCGCCATGGGAGCATGGGAATACAATGTCACACCACCCTGCGCGAACCCCACCAGCGGAGGCACCATCGCAGCTGGCCAAACCATTTGCAGCGGAATGCAACCTGCTGAATTGACAAGTCTCACCCTGCCAGAGGGCTACACCGGCACGCTGGAATACAAATGGCAGTATTCTATTATTAGCGCCTCTTCCGGTTTTGCCGACATTGGAACTGCAACAGGTATCACATACGCACCGGGAACACTCACCCAGACCACCTGGTTTAAGAGAGTGGCGCGGGTAACCTGTAAGGGAGACTGGACAGGCGCTGCTGAATCGAATGTGCTCACCATAACGGTCTACACCCTGCCAACGGCAACCATGGCCGGAACCACGGCAGTGTGCCGCGATGTTACTGCTCCCGTCATCACCTTTACCGGCGCAAACGGTACTGAGCCTTACAGGTTTGCCTACACCCTGAATTCGGGAAGCGCTCAAACTGTGACCACGACAACCGGCAATTCGGTTACCCTGCCCCAAACGACCGCCACACCCGGAACCTTCATATATACCTTGTTGTCTGTTACCGACGCGCACGACTGTAACCAGTCGCAGGCCGGAACGGTGATCATTACCGTGAATCCCATCCCCACCGTTGATGCAGTGAATCCCCAGGTTTTGTGCAACGGCTCAACCACCACGGCGGTTGCTTTCACGGGCGCTGTTGCGGGAACAGTGTATTCCTGGACCAACGATAATACGGGCATTGGGCTCATGGCTCAGGGCACAGGGGACATTTCGGGGTTTACTGCGACCAATCCCGGCGCTTCGCCTTTGGTTGCCACGATTGTGGTTACTCCAACCTTCACCAATGGATCATTAAGTTGCACCGGACCATCAAAAAGCTTTACCATCACCGTGAATCCATTGTTGCCTGTTGGCGTATCGATCGAAGCATCCGCAAATAGCCGGTGTAACGGTACGGTGATTGGCTATACAGCCACGCCGGTGAATGCTGGCATCAACCCGTTGTACCAGTGGAAAGTAAACGGAAATAATGTTGGAACCAACAATCCGCTTTATGTTTATATCCCGATTGATGGCGATGTAGTAAACTGTGTGCTTACGGTTGTCAACCCGGAGGCCTGTTTTGTGGGAGGTACTGCAATTTCCAATGCCATCCACATGACAGTTTATCCCTATCTGGAAGTCGGCGTTTCAATTGCATCCTCTGCCAGCCAGGTTTGTGCAGGCGCACCGGTAACGTTTACGGCCACGCCCGTCAATGGTGGAAACTCGCCATCGTACCAATGGATGGTCAATGGCATTAACGCAGGCAGCAATAATCAGGTGTTTACCTTTGTGCCGGCAAATGGCGATCAGGTAAGCTGTAAAATGACCTCCAATGAGCAGTGTGTACTTGCCAATCCTGCCACCTCCAATACTCTGACCATGGCGGTAACCCCGCTGTTGCCGGTCAGTGTATCGATATCGGCCTCTGCAAATCCTGTTTGTACGGGGACACAGGTCAGTTTCACCGCGACCCCGATCAACGGCGGGAGCAACCCTGAATATCAGTGGAAGGTTAACGCATTAAATGTTGGCGCCAATAATCCTGTTTATGCATACGTTCCGTCAAACGGAGATGTAATTACCTGTGTACTCACGGCAAACGAAGTATGCATGTCGGGTAACCCTGCCACCTCAAACGCAATCACCCTGACTGTTAACCCATTGCCGGTACCTGTTTTAACCGGACTTGTAACCGTGATATCCGGGACAACCGGCGTGGTTTACACTACACAGACCGGACAGTTGAATTACACCTGGAATATCTCCCCGGGCGGCACGATTACCGCGGGAGGAACCACAGCCGATCCCACTGCTACGGTAACCTGGAACACGGCTGGCGCGCAGTGGATCAGCGTAAACTATACCAACCCCCAAACCGGCTGCAGTGGCGCAGCTGCGACTCAGCTTAATGTCACCGTAACGCAGGCTTCTTTCATTGCCATCACCAGTCCGAGCGGGGGAGAAGAATGGAGGCTCGGATCGGTTCACAACATCACCTGGAACGACAACATCGCAGGCGACGTAACGATCGAACTATTCAAAGACGGCGCATACCAGCAAACCATCGCAGCAGCAACCCCTTCGACCGGAACCTTTGAATGGACCATTGCAAGCAACCAGCAGCCCGGCGCCGGTTACAAGGTGAAGATCACCAGTATGGCCGATCCGGCGCTCTATGGCATGAGCAGTTCAGTTTTTACAATTTCCTACGACCTTCCGATAAACCTTGAAGTTCGCGATATTCCCATCGCCGATGGGGTGAATATCTGTTTCGATGCACTGCAAACCATAACGGTGGCAGGCACCGGGCATACCTTCGTGGTTCAACCCGGCGGCAGCGC
>CAISJJ010000505.1 GCA_903885595.1 uncultured Bacteroidales bacterium | reverse complement strand
GACACTGTCGTCAGTTGGACATCTGGCAGGGTGAGATAAACTGTGGTGTCTGTCGCTTCAAATTGATGAAACAATGCCCGTTCAAACCGGTGTCCGTTGTAAACCCCGTCATAATTGAGTTTTATACTGTAATACCCCGCAGTATCTGCAAGAAACGCCTTTGTGAATTTGTAAGCAGAATCAATTGCGGTTTTACTTGAAGTCATGTTATAAATAAGCGTATCCCCGTTGGGTTTCGTGACGGTTGCTTTAACAACCAGGCTGTCGGACAAACTCAAGGTGTCCATTTGTAATCCGGCAGCTATTTGAAAATTGGCGCCGACAGCTGAGGTAGCAGTATCATTGATGATGTAAGCATAAACATCCGACATCAGGTATGCCATGGCGGCATATTCTATAGTATCGGCCCCTGGATGATTTGATTCGGCCCAAACTTTCCATTTGCCGACCATGGGATTAGCAATTTTCATCTCCATAACTCCTAATAAAGTGTCTTTTGAATAAGTACCACCCAGAAAACTGCTATCAATAATTACTCCATTGGGCATTTTCAATTTTATTTTGATTGGGATAGAATAGGTTGATGCCTGTAGACTTGATAAATTAAAGTCCACAAATGTGGCTTGATCATCCACATAAAAAAAGGTATGAATTGTATCTGTTGGTAATTGGCCAAATAATAAAACATTTGAGGATTTGGAATCTGTTTGATTATTCAAAGGTGAGAGAGGCGCCATTGAATTGTATGAGGTAAATGACACATAATTAGTTTGGCAGTATTTAAAGGACAATGATTCGGCCTTAAATGGGTTGTAGGTTTTATCCATTAATTTCACAGTATTATTACCTTGAACTAAAATTATTGAACAACCGTTGTCTCCGTCACTTTGAAAATAAAAAGTACGGCTTCCATAATTATACACATTTTTTGTATAAGTTCCAATATATAGAAACCCTCTATTGCTAATTTTTGAAAGCTGGTTTCCAGATATTTGCGATTTTCTGTATGGGTATAACTCCAGTATTTTTTCATTAGAAGAATTGTAGTTGTAAAAAGCGGAGTATTCTTCGAAATTCTGATAAGGAATCGGCAAATTAATTTCAATTTGAAGATTTCCTTTTTGATAATTAACACCAATCTCCCCAGTTGAATATGTTGATAAATTGAGATTTTCGAGAGATGCACCAGCTGGTTTGAAAACTGTTGGATT
This sequence comes from uncultured Bacteroidales bacterium, assembly GCA_903885595.1. GTDB lineage: Bacteria > Bacteroidota > Bacteroidia > Bacteroidales > FEN-979 > CAIVAT01. The sequence continues at coordinate 754 of CAISJJ010000505.1, read as the reverse complement.
GTTGGAATTTGATATTACAAGAGATTTTATTTGATTGTCGTTATATAAAAAATCTGAATAAAATTCAGGTTTAGATTTGCTGAAATATGAATTAATAATCCGGGGTATAAGATCAGGATCATTCATCTTACTCTGACCGCATGTTCCATCAGTATGATTGCCATTTATAGTGGCAAAATCAATTCCATGATCAAGAAGTGAACCACTACTTATTGAAACCAAGCCATCAGCATGTTGAAAGGCTTCTCTATGAAAAAAATCGGTTGGATAGCTGCTTTGTGTAGTTCCGCAAACAACGAAGTAATCATCTGATAAACCGTCAATCCCGTTTAAGTTAATCAAGGTGGCCAAAGGTTTTTTATTTAAGTCGACAATAAATCTGCTGCCGAGACTTAAATCATTGTATGCTGGAGCTTCGCGGTCTTTACCGAAAATTTCAATTGCGTATCCCCACCCTGTTTTATATTGTCTAACAGCAGCGAATGATCCATGAAAAGGAGGTGTTAAAAAAAGAACTTTTTCGATCATCTCTCGACTATAATAATTTGGAAAATTTGGTGCTGTCCCAGAAAATGCTGTCAAATATTCCATTGTAACTAAGCCTCCCATACTATGGGTGACAAGTCTAATTTTTTGATTATATATTGCTTTCAATTTGTCAACTGCTGCTTTTAAACACTTGCCAAGATGTACTATGTCACTATCATAGGGGTAATAATATTGCCAACCGTCATATTCACCCTTGTCATTAAGT
>CAISJJ010000504.1 GCA_903885595.1 uncultured Bacteroidales bacterium | reverse complement strand
TCGATTTTCTCATTATTCACCCTATCGGTGACCTGAATACGCATATGTTTGATTCATCCTTCATCACCGATATATATCCCCGCCCCGATTCGGCACGTATCCTGTCAATAGGAGCTGAACCGCAGATTGGGTTTACAATCAGCTTATTAACCGCCTTTTATCTGAACCGGCATTTTGAACTCCGATTCACCCCTTCACTTTCATTTGTTGAACGAAAAATTCAGTATGATATTCAACTTTTCACCAATGGTATTTCAACCGATTTTCAAACTATAAAGAAAATACCGTCGGTGTACATCAATTTTCCCATGGAGTTAAAAATAAAATTCAACATTTCCAGGAACGTCCAGGCATACCTGTTAGCCGGTTTGCAGTATAGCATTGATGCAGCATCAAATGCGAAAAAACGAGAAGTAAAAAGTTCAAAGGAAGAAATCGTAAAGTTCAATCTGTCTAATTTATTTCTCAACACTGGGTTGGGAATGAATTTTAATATAAAATTTTTCAAATTTGGATTCGAACTGAAAAACATGTATGGCTTTTTTAATAATCTGAAAAAAGAAGATAATATTTATAGTGCAGGTATTCAATCAATCAATTCAAATATTGTGCAGTTCTTGTTCACATTTGAATAATTAAGTTTATTCTGTTAATTAAACGCCTTTAAAAGAAATGAATATGAAACGAACCACTATCTCTTTATCTGCAGCATTTCTGCTATTATTTTTTGGTTATAACCATGCAAAGGCACAAACTGTGAAAATTGGCAAACAAATCTGGGTGCTGCAAAATCTGGATGTTGACCACTATCGCAACGGAGATCCCATTCCTGAGGTTGAGGATGATCAGGAATGGGAAAAACTTACTACCGGCGCCTGGTGTTATTTTATAACAAAAAACGGCGATACCTATGGTAAACTATATAACTGGTATGCCGTGCATGACAAAAGAGGACTTGCACCCGAAGGGTTTCACATCCCCAGTGATGCAGAATGGACAACTCTTACGAATTACCTTGGGGGTGATAAAATAGCCGGCGGAAAATTAAAAGAGACAGGACTGAAACACTGGAGAAAACCCAACGTAAAAGCCACAAATTCATACGGATTTACAGCGCTTCCTTCCGGTAGCCGAAATAATGCCGGGTCCTATAATGAAACCAGTAGCACCTCCTTCTGGACCGCTACCGAGAGTTCAGATAATAAAGCCTGGAGCCGTTATATTTCTTTCGATTGGGGAGATATCATCCGATCATCAAAACTGAAAAAGAGTGGATTCAGTGTTCGCTGTTTACAGGATTGAGATTATTCGAACGTTAAAGACAGTTGGAAAATTTTGGAACTTAATCTGTCGATTGAATCGGTGTAAAAGTTATGCTCCCTTTTAATTATATCATTGAACCCATACATCATCTTCAATTCCACTCCAAATTTAAACCATTCATTGTAAAAATCGAAACCAACACCTCCTTCCAGAAAAAAATCGGAAGGATTAAGTTTTACGATTTTTTCATTTGCATTCTTTTCTTCCCTTTTTTTTGCATTGGAGGCAAGATCAAGTGAATACTGAGCTCCAACCATTAAATAGGGTCGAAAATTATTATATCTGACAGCTTTATATCTGATCTCTATCGGAAAAATAATGTAGGTTGAAGGAATCTTTTTTGGTATTGACAATGTGTCGATCAGAGTTCCGCCTGGTATAGGAGTATATGTAATAATGTCATAATTAATTGTTCGGTCGCCAAATGCGAGCGAAGGGATGAAACGTAAATCAAAATGATCGCCCATGCGCATGTTGGCCAGAATGCCGATCACGAATCCAGGAATCGGAGATGAACTGATGGATTGAACAATTACTGAGTCAGGTTTTGGCAAGATATCGTTTTCCGGAATAAATTCGGATGTAAAAACATGTGCAGGCAAGTTATCTATCGGACGAATGCTGGCAAAACACTGGTTCACCCCCAGAACAAATCCGAAATGAAATAATGACTGATCATAATTCG
>CAISJJ010000503.1 GCA_903885595.1 uncultured Bacteroidales bacterium | reverse complement strand
TGTTATTTTTCGCGATCATAACGTTTTTATACTGGACTCATAATTGAATCTGACCTCTCCCCTGCCCTTTGGAGAGGAGAGAGAGGTTTAGGATTTCCATCAATTAATTATTTAGTGATACTTAAGCGATTTAAATCAAATAATTCGTAACTTTGCAGTGTCATAAAAAATCAATTAAAATGGATTGTATTCAATGTAATACAAAAAAATGCCGAACGACAGAGCCCTGTCACGCTCAAAAATTTGATGCAAAAGAGCTTATAAAAAGCTATCATCTGCCCGAGAACATGAAAATTATTCAGAGCGCTGCACAACTTGTCGACAATGGCCGGGCCGGCACCCTTTCGCGGTTACAGGAGGTGATTGAATTTTCAAAAAGTATGAATTTTCGAAGAATTGGTATCGCTTACTGTTACGGAATGGAAATTGATTCTGCGCTGATTACGACCATTTTCAGGGAGTCAGGATTTAAAGTATATCCTGTATCCTGTACAACAGGCGGATTGAAACAATCAGAGATCAATACCGGGAGTACTATCGAAAAAGTAACCTGCAACCCATTGGCTCAGGCAGAGCAGTTGAATTCCGAATCAGTTGATTTTACTATAACCATTGGATTATGTCTGGGGCATGACATTTTGTTCAACAAGCATGTCAAATCGTATACTTCAACACTGATAGTCAAAGACAGGGTACATGATCATAAGCCCATTGACGCCCTTAACAAAGCAACGGAATTGAATTAACAAAAACATCGCACCTGATTGTTAAACCGGGCTCATCATTCCGGATACCATATATGAATGGAATGTTTTTTAGGGAAATCATTATTCTGTGATTGTATACCAACTGAGCAGCCTATCCCTTCTCGCTGATCTGCTGCAACAACTTTTCATTCAGGATGGCGACTTTTTTCCCTGAAATACGAATAATTCCCTCATTGTGAAGCTGCGTAAGCACCCGGCTTGCATTTTCGCGGGTGGTACCTGCAAGGTTACCTAAGTCGTGACGCGAAATGGGTAGCGTAAAAGCAGGGCGCTCATAAATTTCTTTGTAAAAAAACAAGACCGCATCTGCAATTCTGCCGGTTGTTTGTTTTTGTGAATTGTTCAGGCAGTTATGAAAATTTTTTAACTCATTTTTGCTCATCTCCAGAATGATATTATAAGCAAAATCACCATTTTCAAATATAAATTTTTTAAAGGCAGCCAGGTCAAGAAAGCAAACACTGCAATTCTCAAGAGCGGTTACCGAAAACTGGTTCACTTTGTTTCCAAAATTACTGGGGAGCCCCACATAGGTTGGCGCCTTGACAATTCGCATGATACGCTCTTTCATCGGGTCAGAGAAATGAACTTTGGCCAATCCCGATTTTAAATAGGCAACATTAGTTGAAAGTGCATTTTGCTTGATGATAATTTCACCGGGTTTAAAATTTGTTTTGGCGCAGCCGCTTTCCAAACCATCGAGTTCCATCTCACTTAAGGTGCGGGCCGCGGCTGACTTAAAGTCACATTGTTTACAAATAATTTTTCCCATAATCTTTCAGCTTAGTCAAAAATAATTCGTCTTTGCGCCACAAATCACCCTCTTAGGATAATCCTTTCAGCAAAGATACAAAAACCCCCGATGCCCAAACTGACACAACGTGAGGCCTGATCATGCATTCCCTTTCAATTGCTATTATAGTTCGAAAATCCTGTTGGGGTTGACTTATAGAAAGAGCGCTTCATTATGCCTGTGATAAATATCACAATAAGCATTACTCCTTCACACACCCGGGGCTCCCTGAGCTTTAACCTATCTGCTTACTTTTGCATCAATGCAGATATGTACATATTTTCAACTCATATATAATGGAAACCTCTTTCGAAGTACAATTAAAAGAATTGCAAAAAAAAGTCGGTAAACTTGAGGCAGGCACCCGGGATCAGATCTCTATGGTTATTTTTTCAGGAGATATGGACAAGATCCTTGCAGCCATGATTATAGCGCTTGGCGCTGCTGCCTACGACATGAAAGTCAAACTCTTCTTTACTTTCTGGGCCATTTCTGCGCTGCGGGATCCGAAAAAGAGCGGAAAGGGAAAGACCTTCATGGAGAAAATGTTTGGCATCATGTTGCCCAAAGGAAGTAATAAAGTCAAATTATCGAAGATGAACATGGGGGGTATGGGTACCGCCATGATGAAAGGGATCATGAAGAAACACAAGGTAGCATCGCTGGAAGAGATGATTGCAACAGCCGGTGAATTTGATGTGGAGATCAACATATGCGAGATGTCGATGGATTTGATGGGCTTTAAAAAAGAGGAGATGATCGATTACCCGCACAAGAATATCTGTGGTGTTGCTACCTTCCTTTCAGATGCCCAGGAGAGTAAAATTCAATTATTTATATAACATACAGGAGAAACAAAATGAATACAGAAGAACTAAGAAACCTGAAATCCGACAAGATCGTTGATGCCCGTGGAACCGCATGTCCCGGTCCTTTATTAGCGGCCAAGAAAGGTATTGGCGATCTCGAATCCGGGGAAATCATGGAAATTTATTCCTCCGACGAAGGAACCAAACATGACATTCCAAAATGGTGTCAGAAAATGAGTCACGACTTCCTGGGAATTGCCGAGGAAGACAGCTACTCAAGATTGTTTTTAAAAAAAGCATAAACCTCTTTCCCCGGAAGTCCTTTACGAATCTGCTATTTTAATACTTGCACTGCTTGGTTGAAGACTATTCAAAGGACTTCAGGGAATTGGTTTGCCCTAAAAAGATCAACATGGAACAAAAAAAATCGCCCAGGATATTGGTTTTTTCCACGGATAAGATATCCGATCCGGGCATCGACCAGGCCGGTTTGAGGAAAATCCACTACTCTCCTTCCGTGTATGTGATCAGCCTGCCCTGTTCTTCGGGGATAAAGCCCCGATGGATTATGCGGGCCTTTGAACAGGGATTCGACGGTGTGTTTATTGCGGCCGATGGTCATGAATGCTCTTACAGTCCGCGATGCCCTGAGTACACCAACGCCCTTATTGAGGAGGCTCAACGCCAGATGACCGTGAAGAACATCAGTCCCAAGCGGATCCGCATGGCGGCCATCTGCTCGGTATGCGCCGAATCATTTGCAAGCCATATGGCCAATTTCAGTAAAATCTTAGCAGAATTATCATGAGTTCAGATGAACTAAAGTTTGATGCCCTGATCATCGGTGGCGGCATCGCCGGACAGGAGGCTGCACTTTCGCTGGCCAACATGGAATATAAGGTGTTGCTGGTTGAGAAGGATTTCTCTATCGGAGGCAAAATGATCCAGCTCAGCAAGGTTTTTCCCACCCTCGACTGTGCCGCATGCATAACTACGCCAAAGATGTCGGAAACGGCCCGTCATTCGAACATCACGATGATGCTCAACAGTGAACTTGACAGCATCAGGCGGAATGAGAAGGGGTTTCACCTGGAGGTCACAAAGCACCCCCGGTATGTGAAACCCGAAGTGTGTACCGGTTGCCAGGAGTGTGAAATGGCTTGTCCAGAAGTGAGGTCGGACGAGTATAACCAGCACCTGGCCGGCCGCAAGGTCGCGTTTATCCCCTTCAGCCTGGCCAATCCACGCATCGCCGTGATAGACCGCATGGATAGCTCTGCGCCCTGTATTGCTGCCTGTCCGGGGGGAGTGAAGCCATACGGATATATCTCACTGGTAAGAAACGGACAAAACGAAGAGGCATTTCATCTCCATATGGAAGACATCCCGATTCCGGGAAGCCTTGGCCAGGCCTGCTATGCGCCCTGCCAGGGCGAATGCACCCGCGCAAGCCTGGAAGCCCCGGTCGATATCCGCCGGATCAAGCGGTTTTTTACAGAGGACTACTATTCGAAATACCCCGAACCTCCGGAACGGCTGATCAAAAATTCAACCGGGAAAAAAGTTGCCATCATCGGGTCGGGCCCGGCTGGTCTTACAGCAGCCTATCACCTGGCGCTGAATGGCCACCAGGTTAAAATTTTTGAATCAGCCCCGGAAGCCGGGGGAATGCTTAAACTGACCCTGCCCGAATACCGACTCCCAAATGCAGTGGTTGATCGTGATATTAAAAATATTACCTCGCTTGGGGTGGAGATCGAGGTTAACCATCGCATTGAAAATCTCAAGGTATTAAAGGAAGATGGCTTCGATGCCATATTTATCGGCGTAGGAACCCA
>CAISJJ010000502.1 GCA_903885595.1 uncultured Bacteroidales bacterium | reverse complement strand
CAAAGTATCAATCGTACCAAAGTGGAATTGAAATTCATTATTCGAAAAACGGGTACGAAAGATTTCAACCCTGTATCAATCGTACCAAAGTGGAATTGAAATGTACGATTTATTGTACCTTGGCGCCAGCAGAACAGTATCAATCGTACCAAAGTGGAATTGAAATTGATTTTTTAGCATTGAATTTGATGGCGGCAATTGTATCAATCGTACCAAAGTGGAATTGAAATCTCCAAGAAAGAGATGGCTCGCCTACTGGAAGATCCGTATCAATCGTACCAAAGTGGAATTGAAATATTGTAGGGTTTGGCGTGTTGGCTGTCAAGAATTTTGTATCAATCGTACCAATCTGGAATTGAAATGTATTCATAACTGGACAAAGCGTAATAATTGTGAAAAGAAAAGGACAATTGGAAAGATTAAAATAATATAAAAACAACACCCAAACACGATGAGCGAATGGCAAAAACAGCTTTTGCCTCAGTATATCCGTACTATATCAAAAAAGTTGAGAGTAAAGGCAGCACAATACAAGAACTGCATCAGATAATTGCGTGGCTGACTGGCTTTGATGACAAAAAATTGCAGGAGTTGATTGACGAATTGGCTCAAGGCAAGAAAATGGAGAAAATTTTAATGGGAGTGGCACAATGAATTACCATGATCTGCTTTTCTTCGCCACTGGTGGATATATTGTTATAACACAGCGGAGCGCCCATGCAGCATATTGTAGGCAGTGGAATCGAGTCTGATCAGGGCGCTTATTAACTTACTGTGGGCAACGGCGTCGTGGGTAATGAAAATTTCGCCCAGGAGTTCCCGAAAACGCAGGATCTCAGTCAGCAAGCCCGACGAAATATCACCTTCGATAAATAGGTCCGTCAGTTCAAACGCCCTTTCCCAGGCAGACTCTGCGTTGCCGGCAGCGCCTTTTAACAGTGCATTCTGTGCTCTGTTGAGTTCATTCGCAATGGATAAAATCTGCTGCGACTTCGGATAGCCGTACCATTTTTCGGCCGTCATCCCTTTCTGAAAAACCAATGGATACACTATATCAGTAATTTTTTTACAATATTCAAAATCTTCGTGCGGAGTTCAATATCCAGCACCTCCATACTTCGGTTCCCCTGTGATGGCCTGATGTTGATAAATGAAGTATACTCGATAAATTCATCATCCATTCGGTCGGGATAGACATTTGCACCCCATAATGACTGCTGCATGGAACCTGTTTCCAACAGCAGTTTTTCCAGGTCGGCATGCATGTCCCCGTCGACTGCAAGAATCTCATTGTCAACATCAACAACGATCTTCATCATTTCGGAGTAATCATGTTCACGCTCCTCCCATATCTTTACCAATGGAGAGGATGTTCTGATAATTTGCATAGCATTGAATTGAATCACAAAATTACAGATTTCTTCCTGTCCCTTCGGTAAGGATTTGAAATATTAACCGAACCATTCGAAAACCGTGATCATATATTCGAAAGTCATTATTCGAAATCCGGATACTTATTATTAAATTTGTCCAAATTGTAAAAGATGTCACCGACAATCTTAAGATTTGGCAAGTACCGTTTCTTCTTCAACAGTCGTGAAGAAATCCGAAAACACGTTCATGTTTCTACTTCTGACGGCACAGCGAAAATCTGGCTTGAACCTGCAGTGGCTCTAAGGGATTCATACAATCTATCATCTGGTGAATTGACTGAAATAATAAAAATCGTGGAGGAACGCAAAAATGAGTTCATTACAGAATGGAATCTGCACTTCGGAATATAGTGTGACAACCATCACTGAGATTGGATTTTGGATCCTGGTTGAGGATAAGGAATATTTCGTCCCTTTTGATGAATATCCAATGTTCAGAGATGCAACTGTAAAACAGATTCTCAATATCACCTTTATACCCCCGGCACAACTTCATTGGGAAAGCCTTGACATTGATATCGAACTTCAGGCACTTGAGAACCCGGAAATGTTCCCGATGAAATTCACATAAAAGGTCTGAAATTCAACTTATACCATTTGGCCAAATGGTATTTTTCTTTTTGTGATTATTTGTTTATAAAAGCTCAAAGGGAATTCAGCCTGAAGGGAATGATCACCTTTATATTTGTCGGGTTTCCGTTCAGATAGCCAGGGGCCCAGCGTGCGCTTCTTACCGTCTGGGTAATAGGCGGCGACGGACGGCCAGTTGTCGGGAAGTGTTTGGAACCATGTCAGCGAATTTTTTGGGATTGTTTTGGGATAGTGCAGGTAATTAGCAACCAGAAATGTAGTTGCATTGTTGAGGATTACTGACTGGTATTGCGTTGTACCATTCAACCGAACCGTTTTCCCATCGCCGGTATAAACCAAAAATGGCATCTCAAATCCTTTAACCACTTCATTCCATTTATAACTGAACAGGATATCGGGGCCATCCTGAAGGTAACGGTAGATGAGGATCGGAGGTTCCTTGTCATAGAGAAATTTCGTTAAAAAAGGGGACAGGTTTTTTCCGGTATACTGGTTGGCAAAACGAATAAAGTCGGGTGTAGCCAGCGTGTGATAGACATTCTGGCGATAAAATTCCCTTATCATGCCAAAAAAGAGACTGTCATTGTCGAGTAAACATCGCAGGTTATGCAGCATGATCGCTCCCTTGTGATAAATGTCACTTCCCAGAAAGGTATTGTCATTGACATTGCGTGTGCCCACTGCATTTCCCCACTATTCATGCGCTGTTTCATGCACCATCAGGTAATCATAATCACATTTCTCATAATCACGCCGCTCCCCTTTGCCATATTCATCTCCGATGGCAATGGCTCCCTGATGCTCCATCCCTGCATACGGCGCTTCAACCCATGCGGCACCATCGCGCGGGAATGGATAACCTCCATAAAGATGCTCAAATACTTCGAGGATCTTTTTTGCCTGATTATAATATTCGCCAGCCCTCTTTTCATTATGCGGCAGAACATAAAAATCGAGCGGCATAGTACCAATTGCGTTGGTCTACTGCTCCTGCATATTGATACAATCGCCTGCATAGAGAGTTACGCCATTCCATTTTTGCAATGGCCAGTTCCGAAAACAGATCCACTTGTATCCGCTTCGTGCCATGAACCACCTTAAAGCAAATTGCGTTACTCCCCGAAATCTCTTTGCGATCAGGCAATACTTCGACTTTCAGATCATAAAAGCCAACATCATAACAGCTGCGTTCGGGCCGCATGGCTCCCTGCAGTGAATCCTTTCTTGTAAAAATGGGTTTAAATCCGTTTTCGGCCGTGAGCGGATAATCCACAAATCCGCAGGCCATCTCATTCGCATGGTATTCAGGAAAAATCAGGTAGTTTACCCGGTCACTACCGTCGGTGTACCCCATTCTTTTAGCCGTACGCAGATCTTCGATGGCCGAACGTTTGTCGTTAAAGTCAAAATAGATCACCCCTCTGGAAAAACACATCCAGCCCGCACCCGGATTGACGGCCATGAGCCTGTTCATGGAAGCAAGCGCTTCATGATATTCGCGGGCATCCAATCTTTTTTGGACCTCCTGCCATCCATTGATAAGTTTGTTCTGACAATGCAGCTGTAAGGGCTCTGAGAAGGTGAGAAGAATTCCAAAAAGGAGCAGTTATTTCAAAGAAACACTGAATTGAATAGAAGCAACTTTTTTTAATTCATTAAAAGTAAAATAAATATCCCGACACGTAATACCTTTGAAAATATTTCAGGAAAAATGGAGAAATCCGGTCGAGGGTCAGGGTAAATTCGGTATAACTGTCCTGTCCATTGCAGAAAATAAAAAATAGCCGCCCTTTATGGGGACGGCTACCTTTTGAATAAAAAAAGTAAAGTTCTACTTCACTTTTTTGCCAAGTTCTGCACCTGCTTTAAACTTAACGACCTTCTTAGCCGGGATCTTGATTTCTTTACCATTCTGGGGGTTGCGACCCTTGCGGGCAGCTCTCTTAGATACGGAGAAAGAACCAAATCCTACTAAAGCAACTCTTTCACCTTTGCCCAGCGCCTTGGTGGTAGCAGTAATAACAGCTTCCAGAGCCCTTTTAGCTTCTGCTTTTGTCATTTTTGCATCGTTGGCAACTGCTTCAATTAATTGAGCCTTGTTCATTTTTCGTGAGTTTTAATGAATACCTGTTTTAATTATTGCTGCAAAGATAAGGCATCAGAAAAAAAAGTCAAGTGTTTTAACGCTAAAACAGCTGAAAATGTTGATAAAATGGATTTTTTGTTAATATCTCAGGCTCTAAAAAGGCTATATAGCAAGGGTTTCGGGAATAATCCCCCGGGCGCCTCTCAGGAAATCCACGCTATTCATGGCTTTTCGACCCGATAACTGGAGCTCTCCGACATGAATAAATCCGTCGGCAGTAGCAATTTTAATGTATTTTTTTCCGTCCGTGATAATTCTGCCAGGTTTAACCCCGGTTCCGACTGGCTCAGCGGTCGACTTCAGTATTTTCAGGATCTGATTCGTTCCATCAGCCATTTTCAGATAGGTAAATGCACCGGGATAGGGACTAAGCCCCCTGATGAAATTATGGACCACCTCCACCGGCTGGCTCCAGTCAATCTTACAATCTTCCCTGAAAATCTTTGAAGCCGGTTTTAAGACTGCTGGATCATTGCCCGACGCTTCTTCTGCTTCATTGATATGCTCCTTTACCCCCCCGGAAATAATTTTCTCAACAGTCCTGATAACAAGCTCCGCCCCAATGACCATCAACCTGTCGTGAAGTTCTCCCGCTGTTTCTTCCGGACCGATACTTACCTTTTCCGATAAAATTATCTGACCCGAATCAATCTGCTCATTGAGGAAGAAGGTTGTAACACCCGTTTCACACTCCCCGTTGATGATTGCCCGGTTGATTGGCGCAGCGCCCTTGTATTGAGGTAAAAGGGATGCATGCAGATTAAAAGTGCCTAGTACGGGCAGCGACCAGATTTGCCTCGGCATCATCCTGAATGCAATAACAATTTGTAAATCGGGCTTATATTGTGATAGTTGATCCAAAAATGCAGGATCTTTCATATTGACTGGTTGCAGCACCGCGATGCCCTTCATTTGAGCATATTCCTTCACTGCCGACGCTTTTTCCTGCAATCCCCTCCCCGATGGCTTATCCCGGGCAGTAACCACTGCGACAACCGGGAACCCGCTCCCAATCAGCCGGTCAAGTGATACAACGGCGAATTCAGGAGTACCGAAAAAAACAATGCGGGGATAGTTTTTCATAAAAAAAAAGCCTGTGCTAACAGGCCGTATAATTACCAATTACCAATTACCAATGACTAATTTAGTTGTATTTTCTATTTATGACCGAATCCAAGCGTATGATTCCCTTTATTCGTCATTGGTAATTGGTAATTGGTAATTTATTTTTTAATCAGCGCTTCCGTATACGAAATATACTTATCAATATCCCTTCCTTCTGTCGAACGCGGAAACTCCTCCTTGATCTTCTTATAAATACCAAGCGCCTTGTCGAATTGTCCAAGTTCTGAATAGGCCATCGCCGATTTCATCATGAACAGGGGTGAAGTAAACTCATTTTTCTTCATTTCTGCAGCGTCCATATATAATCCTGCGGCCTTCTCAACCTGCTTCATCTCCATGTTGGCATCTCCCATGGCGCCTTTGGCCATCGGACCAACAAACTGGTCATCACTGCTGAACTTATTAAGTTGCTCAAGCGCAAGGTCATACTGGCCAAGCTTCAGGTAACAAATTCCGGCATAATAGTGCGCAAGATTTGCTGACTTTGTAATACCATATTCCTCAATGATCGCCAGAAAACCCAGGTATTGACCATCTCCGTTCAACGCCTTTTTCAGGGAATCCTGCTCAAAGTACTTTTCGGCCATGAACATCTGGCTTTGCGCATCCTTCTCCTTTGGCCCAAGATAAAAACGCTTGAATCCAAAAAATCCAAGCACGATCACAATAACCACACCGACTACGATCAGGATAGTTTGCTGATATTTTTCTATAAATTGCTCAGTTCTGCTGAAGGCCTCTTCTACTGCAACAATACGTTCTTCTGTTTTGTCAATCTTTTTATCCTGCTTACTTGCCATGTTATCTGAATTTTGGAGGTGCAAAATTACATTTTTTCCCGAAATATCGGCATGGTTGACCATTTTTTTTACTTTTGCAATGATCACAAACTCCTGAAACATGAACCCGGTCAATGATTTAAACGCTATTTCCGGCCCGGCATTGATCGAATATTTACAGCAATTCATTACCAGAGAGCGTTATGATAAATTTCAGGCGGCATTATTGAAGCGGACCCGTTACATCACAATTGCCCTCGAAGACATATACCAGTCGCACAATGCCAGTGCAGTGCTTCGAACCTGCGATTGCTTTGGCATCCAGGATGTTCATATCATTGAAAACAGAAATAAATACGAAGTGAATCCCGATGTTGCCCTGGGTTCGGCAAAATGGCTGAATTTGATCCACTACGACCAGATAGAAAATAACACGGTAACCTGTCTGAAAAAATTAAAGGAATCGGGGTACCGGCTGGTAGCAACATCTCCCCATAAAGATGATTTCACCCCGGAAACACTTCCCCTGGAGCAAAAAACAGCCCTGATCTTTGGAACGGAACTGGCCGGACTTTCGCCTTCGGCACTTGAAATGGCCGATGACTTTATCAAAATACCGATGGTTGGTTTTACCGAAAGCCTCAACATCAGTGTTTCTGCCGCAATCTTTATTCATAGCCTCACCAACCGGCTGAGATCATCCCCCTTCGAATGGCAGCTGACATCGGATGAGCAATCTGAGATCATGACCGGCTGGCTTAAAAATTCAATAAAGCGATCCGACACATTAGTCAGGGATTTTATTCAAAAAAACAAACCCGGCAATATCTAAATTAATTAAATGTTTGTCAGAACCGATCATTTTTTGTACATTTGCTAATCAGCTTAAATATCCAGTAGCATCATATTCAGCAAAACGTTGAATGATTATGATAGATATTTATTGTGACTGTAAAGTACGGTTTATTATCAAATGACATTTTAAATACGATTATATATGGGAAAAGGAGACAAAAAAACGAAGCGTGGCAAGATTGTCATTGGTTCATCTGGTGTTAAAAGGGCACGTAAAAAAAGGCAGGTTATTGTTAAAGCGCCTGTAAAAGCGGAACCCAAACCCACCATTGAATTGGAAGAAACAGCGGTCACTTCAATGAAAACCGCTCCGAAAAAAACTGCAAAAAAGGCTGGGGAAATCGCAGAAGGTACCGAAGAAAAGCCTAAGTCAATAAAGACAAAGAAAAAAACTGCCGATGCAGAAGGCGAACATTCAATTACAGAACCTTTGCCGGATGAACCCGCGCAAAATTAACATCTTGTCTTAATTTATTAACCAAAAGGCGCCCGGATCAGCATTTGCTTTTCCGGGCGGTTTTGTTTTATGACGAACCTTCCCTTACAGTATTTTCCAAATTTAACGTCGCATCAGATTGAACGGTTCCATCAGCTCGAGAGCCTCTATCGGGAATGGAACGCCATGATCAATGTGATCTCCCGGAAAGACATGGATCAATTCAACATCCACCATGTATTGCATGCTTTAGTCATTGCTAAAATCACAGGATTCAAAAAGGGAACCTCGATAATGGATGCAGGAACCGGTGGTGGTTTCCCGGGCATTCCTTTAGCCATCATGTTTCCTGATACGCATTTTACCCTGGTCGATTCAATCGGTAAAAAGATCAGGGTGATTGATAACGTTGTTGCCAGTTTGAAACTGGACAATGTCTCGACCCTGAATACACGCTTCGAAACTGTGAAACAATCTTTCGACTTTATCACCGGCCGCGCAGTATCAAACCTGCAACTGTTCTTTACCATGATTAAACACAAGATAAAAGCAAAAGGATTCAATGAGCTTCCAAATGGGATCCTTTACCTTACAGGAGGTGAAATTGAACAGGATTTGACACGCATCAGCGCCAGAACGTCAACATGGGACATCTCGGACTTTTTTACCGAAAATTATTTTGAGACCAAGAAACTGGTGCACCTGTATGACTTTTTTTGAATGTCTGACTTTATTATCAATCAGTTAAACAACATCCATCCAAACAAGTTAAATTCTCCTTGCCCATATCACGGGATTTTCTTTACTTAGCCCCCTAATTCTCAATCACATTCTAACCTATAAAATCAGGATTTATGGCCGAACAGAAGAAGTTCATTCCTTTCGTCTCTGCTGAGACTAATATGAAGGAATTCACAGTTCGAGCGTTGATCATTGGCCTTTTCTTTGCCGTCATTCTTGGCGCTGCCAATGCTTACCTCGGACTTAAAGCAGGGATGACCATCGCCGCTACCTACCCCGCCGCTGTACTTGGTATGGCCATTTTGCGGTTAATGAAAGGTTCCATCCT
This sequence comes from uncultured Bacteroidales bacterium, assembly GCA_903885595.1. Taxonomy (GTDB): domain Bacteria; phylum Bacteroidota; class Bacteroidia; order Bacteroidales; family FEN-979; genus CAIVAT01. The sequence continues at coordinate 61,417 of CAISJJ010000502.1, read as the reverse complement.
CGAAGAAAATTTTACCCGTACCGTCGGTTCTATCGGTGAATCAGTCGCCGCCGGCGCCATTTTCACCCTTCCGGCATTTTTTGTCTCCGGAATCTGGTCCGAATTTTTCACCATGGGTCATTACATCACCTCATCGCTCATCCTCATCGCCGGGGGTATCCTGGGTATAATGTTCGTTGCCTTGCTTCGCCGTGTAATGGTTGAAGATGCCGAACTGCCTTTCCCGGAATCAACTGCTGCGGCAGAAATTCACAAAGCCGGCCAGGGAACTTCAGGGGGATCGAAATTTTTATTTTGGGCGATGGGACTTGGCGCTGTGATAAAGATCCTGGGCGAATTGAAACTGTTCCAGTACCTGTGGGAAAAGTTTATCACCTTCGGCAACCAGGTTATTACCGGAACCGTTTTTAAAGGCGAGGGGGGAATGCTCCTCAGCTCGCCCGGCGTTAGCCCTGCCTATATGGGCGTTGGTTATATCATCGGACCGAAATTGGGCGCTTTGAACTTCAGCGGGGGTATCCTTGCCTGGGGACTCATGGCCCCCATGATCATGTACTTCCTGCTCCCCGGTATCAATTTCCAGGATTGGGCTGCTTTCCTTATGGGAAACGACCCTACCCTGTCACCGGAAGCTGCGATGCAAAAAGTTATGGATCCCTCCTATCAGATCAATCAGATATGGAAATTTATCGTCAGACCAATTGCCATCGGAGGAATGCTTGTAAGTGCAGGGTTCACCCTGTTTAAAATGCGGAAGAGCCTCTCAACCGGGATCGCCAGATCGGTCAAGGATGTTAAAAAAGCAGCATCAGGAATTGAACACAATGTTCCCAGGAATGAAAAAGACATCAGCTTCGGCTGGATTATGGTTGGCATCGCGGCAGTTGCTGTTCTCACCTTCGGGATAACCTATTTCATCTTTGAAACGAATCTTCTGATTGCCATTGTCGCCTCAACCGTAATGATCATTCTGGCCTTTTTCTTTGCCTCTGTTTCCGGGTATCTTGTGGGCATCATGGGCTCCAGCAACAACCCGATCAGCGGATTGACACTTACCGCCCTCGTTGTAACCGCACTCATTCTCGTCGCACTGGGTGTACAGGGTGATTCGGGTGTTGCAACTGTGCTCGGCGTTGCCGCCATTGTGTGCGTTTCGGCAGCTGTTGCCGGCGAAATGCTCCAGGACCTGAAAGCCGGTCATATTCTCGGGGGTACCCCCTGGAGAATGCAGGTCGGTGATATTCTTGGAGTTATTCTTGCAGGCGCCGTAATGTTCGTTGTACTTGCCTTCCTCAATGATGGCGACATCGCCAGCGGGAAAAACCTTGGCTACCAGGGTGGCTTCGGCAGCAAGAACCTGTCGGCGCCCCAGGCCAGTCTGATGGCCATCCTGTCGCGCGGTATCGTCCAGGGACAAATGGCATGGCCGCTGATTATCGCCGGTATGCTGATGGGGGTCGCCTTTATCCTTATGCAGGTTAGAAGCCCCATGCTGGTCAGCGTTGGCATGTATCTCCCGATCGAGACAACCTTCGCCATCTTCGTGGGTGGAATAATAAAAGGGGCTGTTGATCTTTATTCAGAAAAGAGAAAACACAATGAAGCGCAGAAAGTCAGGGTTGAAAACACCGGCGTTTTGCTCGCGTCAGGTATGATCGCAGGTGAAGCCCTGATGGGGCTGGTAATCGCCATCCTGGCAGTTTTCAATATCTTCCTCTATAAGTATTTCGTTTTCTTTGAAAACCCGACCTTCTTCATCAGCTTCATCATCCTGGCTGTCATTGCCTATGTTTTCATACAAATTCCGCTGAAGAATGCAGGAAAACCAGATGATCCCGCTCCTCCGGCTTCGGGAATGTAATTATAAGTAAATGTAAAGAGAGCTGTTTCATCCTTCATGGACAGCTCTCTTTTTTTAAATTTTATCTTAGAAAATGCCAAAGTCCTGTATATAACCTTCTTCGTCACGCGTCACGCGTCACGCGTCACGTGTCACCCGTCACCCGTCACTTGTCACTTGTCACTCGTCACTCGTCACAGATTCCAACGCCCCAGATAATTGAATTTCTTCAAACGTCGTAAAATACTAAAACAGGCCAATTTCCTTGACCTCACCCCATTACGGGTTCTTGACCATGAAGTAAATGAACATGGTGGAATCACCCTGCTTATGCCCCGGTTCAGGGCGAGGATCAATGCAGCCCTATTTCAGCCGCCATCAAAGGATAAATACATATATATAAAGCTTGACCGGTTCGGCGGACATACCTGGCTCCTGATAGATGGGAAATCAACCGTGGCCCAGATCTGTGCTGAACTGAAAGACCGATTTCCCGAAGAACTGAAGCCCGTTGAAGAAACAGAATCCAGGGTGACAAAATTTCTGTCGCTGCTTTATCAGCAGCGCTATATTTCTTTCTTTGAAATTCAGGATAAAACGGCATCCGGAGCCAAATAATTTGCTAACTTTGACGTTATATGGCACATAATATCCCTTCATTTTATTTATTTAAAGAATTTTGATCATGAGCAACGAAATTTTACAACTTAGTCCCAAAGCGCTGTGGAAAAATTTTCACAGCCTGACCCAGATTCCACGGCCTTCAAAAAAAGAAGAACAGATCAGGGAATTTATTTTCAATTTTGGCAAGAGCCTTGGTCTTGAAACCATACAGGATGAGGTTGGAAACGTGATAATACGCAAACCAGCCACTCCGGGAATGGAGAACCGCAAAGGAGTAGTTCTTCAGGGCCATCTCGATATGGTCCCCCAAAAGAACAGTGATAAGGTACACGACTTTGAAAAAGATCCCATCGAAACCGTGATTGATGGTGAATGGGTTCGCGCAAACGGGACAACCCTGGGCGCCGACAATGGAATGGGCGTGGCAGCAACCATGGCTGTTCTCGAGGCAACAGATATGCAGCATGGCCCCATTGAAGCGCTTTTTACATGCGATGAAGAAACGGGTATGACTGGTGCAAACGGATTGAAACCGGGCGTGCTGAAAGGCGACATCCTGGTGAATATGGATTCGGAAGATGAGGGAGAACTCTACATTGGCTGTGCCGGCGGAACCAACGGAAACATCACGTTTACCTTCGAAGAACATCCTGTTACAGGCGATTTTACCGGGTATAAAATAAATGTTACAGGACTAAAGGGAGGCCATAGCGGCGTTGATATCCATCTTGGTCGCGGCAATGCAAATAAAATCATGAACCGGGTTCTCTTTAATGGCTTTAAAAATCACGGTTTACAGGTTGCTTCCATTGACGGGGGTAGTCTCCGCAATGCCATCCCGCGTGAATCCTTTGCCCATGTTGCCATTCCAACCGCAAACACAGGATCATTTCTTGAATCTCTTGCAAAATTGACCGCCAATATTAAAAATGAACTATCGGCAGTAGAGCCTACCCTGAAAATCGAAGCTGTCGCCGCTGAAACTCCGGAAAAGGTGATTGACCCGGCAGTGCTTCTCAATTCCATGAATGCCATCTATGCCTGCCCGAATGGCGTAATGCGCATGAGTAACGAAATGATTGGCCTCGTCGAAACCTCAAATAATCTGGCGATTGTCAAAGCTGAAAATGGCATCATGAAAATCATGAATCTGATGCGCAGTTCTGTTGATTCTGCCAAAGATGAACTCCAGCAAATGATCAGGAGTGTATTTGATCTTGCCGGAGCCCAGTCGGTGTTCGATGGCAGCTATCCTGGCTGGAAACCAAACCCCGAATCGCCAATCCTGAAAACCATGCAGGATATCTATAATAAAAAATTTGGCAATATACCGGAAATCAAGGCTATACATGCCGGCCTCGAATGTGGGATTCTGGGGGGTAATTATCCCAACTGGGACATGATATCTTTTGGCCCTACCATCCGCTTCCCCCACTCTCCCGATGAAAAGGTAAACATTGCTACGGTACAGAAATTCTATGATTTCCTGGTTGAAACCTTGAAAAATATTCCTGTTAAGTAATCCTGATTAAAAATAAAATTGAAGAAAATATTTTTGGTAATAAACTTTTAATTTAATACTTTTGCAGTCCCAAAAAATTATGTGAGATGACAAAGAGAACATACCAGCCCTCGAACAGAAAAAGAAAAAATAAACATGGCTTCCGCGAACGCATGGCCACCGCCAACGGACGTAAAGTACTGGCTGCCAGAAGGGCTAAAGGAAGAAAAAAACTGACGGTTTCCGACGAAAAATTAGATAAAGAATAATATTTCTTTTCTTGATTGACAGGATCAATCCGAATTTTACGCAAATTTGTACACAGAAAGAAGATAATGTATAATTATCTTCTTTTTTTATTTTTCAGGAGCTCAGGATTTATTGGTAATCCGGAAGTTTTCTGATACCCTTCTGAAAAATAAGAATGGCCTATTGATCACCCGGTTCCCCATGAACATAACCAACAGGAAAACTATGAAGAATATTAAATTTAAAAAAATCGTGCCTTACCTGGCAGCCGTTGTAATCTTTCTGGTCATCACCATGATCTATTTCAGCCCGCTTCTCGAAGGAAAAAGGATTCTCCAAAGCGATATCATCCAGTTCAAGGGAATGTCAAAAGAAATTGTTGATTTCAGAGCAAAAACAGGCCAGGAACCTTTATGGACAAATTCGATGTTCGGGGGGATGCCAGCCTATCAGATATCGGCCAGTTACACCTCCAACCTGCTGGGATATGTTGATAAAGCGCTTATGCTTGGATTGCCACACCCGGCAAACCTCGTTTTTCTCTATTTTCTTGGATTTTTCATCCTCCTCCTGGTCATGGGGGTTGATCCCTGGTTATCAATTGCCGGAGCTGCCGCATTTGCCTTCTCCTCCTACTTCTTCATCATCATCGAAGCTGGTCACAATTCAAAAGCACATGCCATTGCTTACATGGCCCCGGTTGTTGCCGGGATCATCCTGACCATGAAACGAAAATACCTTTGGGGAGGCGTCATGACGGCGGTATTTCTCTCCCTTGAAGTCAAAGCAAACCATCCCCAGATCACATATTATCTGGCCATGACGGTCCTTTTACTGGGACTTTTCAAGCTGATTCATGCCATCCGGTTTAAAGAGCTGACCCCGTTTTTTAAAGCGGTAGGCATACTTCTTATCGCCCTTGTTTTTGCGGTTCTTACGAACCTTACGAGTTTATGGGCCACCTGGGAATATGGCAAATATACGATCAGGGGAAAATCTGAACTTACCTCCGATAAAGGAAACCGGACATCGGGGCTCGACAAAGATTATGCAACCAAATGGAGCTATGGCGTTGGAGAGACCATGACCCTGATGATTCCCGATTTTTACGGCGGATCTTCAAGCATAAAGATCAGCCCGAATTCAAAGATCGTGAAGGCCATGAAGGAAAATGGTCTTACCGATGAAAACATCAGTCAGTTCACGAGTCAGCCATTGCCATTCATTTATTGGGGCGCTCAACCCTTTACCTCCGGACCGGTTTACGTTGGTGCGATCATCATGTTCCTCTTTGTTCTTGGCCTGATCATTGTGAAAGGACCGATCAAATGGTGGTTACTTGCAGCCACCCTGCTCTCCATCCTCCTGGCATGGGGGCATAATTTCATGTGGTTCACCGACCTTTTCCTGAATTATCTTCCCGGGTACAATAAATTCAGGGCAGTCTCAATGATTCTTGTCATTGCAGAATTTGCAATCCCATTATTGGGTATTTTAGCCATGAGGGAAATTTGCGACAAAAGACATGACCAGAAGTCAATGTTTAAAGGCCTTCAGATCGCTTTTGTAATCACCGGGGGAATTGCATTGCTATTCGCCCTGGCGCCTGGAATGTTTTTTGATTTTGTTGGCCTTAACGACAAATATTTCCAGCAGCAATACAAGTTTCCTGAATGGCTGATGCAGAGTATCCGTGATGAACGCATGCGGCTCCTCCGGATGGATGCCATCCGTACTTTTGTTTTTGTGCTGCTGGCCGCCGGATTGACCTGGGCCGTTCTATTTAACAAAATAAAAAAGGAATACGCCTATATTGCACTAACGGTGCTGATTCTTGCTGATATGTTCGCTGTCAGCAAGAGGTATGTCAACAATGATAGCTTTACATCCAAATCGCGTGTTGAAAATCCCTTTGAGCCATCTGCGGCCGACAACCAGATTCTGCAGGATAAAGATCCTGATTTCAGGGTTCTGAACCTGACGGTTGACCCCTTCAATGATGCAGGCACCTCCTATTATCACAAATCAATTGGCGGTTACCATGGGGCAAAACTTCGCCGCTACCAGGAACTCATTGACCACGGTGTTCAGAAGGATATTGAAACCTTTGCCAGTAGCATGAATACCGACAGCATACCTGTGTTGAACATGCTGAATACCAAATATATTATCATCCCGGATAATGACAGGCAACCGGTGGCTTATCCAAACCCCGGGGCCATGGGACACGCCTGGTTTGTTTCCGGTGTTCAAATGGTCGATAACGCCGATGCAGAAATAGCGGCCATAAAAAATTTCAGACCCGATTCGGTGGCCATCGTGGATAAATCATTCTCGAAGGAACTTAAATCATTTGTTCCATCCAGAGACTCTGCCGATTTTATTACATTGGATACCTATGCTGCCAATGCCTTAAACTACAGCTACAATTCAAAAAATGGAGGGTTGGCCGTTTTCTCTGAAATTTACTATCCTAAGGGATGGAATGCCTATGTCGACGGCCAGATTACGCCCCATTTCAGATCCGATTATGTTTTACGCGCTATGGTTCTTCCAGCCGGAACACATAAAATCCAGTTCAAATTTGAGCCCACGGTTTATTCAGTTGGGGAAAAAATATCCCTCATATCTTCAATCATCCTCATCGCCTGTGTCATCTTACTGGCTGCATATGAAATAATGAGCGCACGGAAGCAAAAGGCATGAAAAAAGCCCTGATCATCAGTTATTACTGGCCTCCCAGTGGTGGTGCCGGGGTGCAGCGATGGCTGAAATTTGTCAAATATCTTAGAGATTTCGGATGGGAGCCTGTCCTGTTTTGTCCCGAAAACCCGGAATACCCTGAAACGGACAACTCCCTGTTTAAAGATGTTCCACCTGGCCTGGAGATGATCAAATTCCCCATCTGGGAACCTTACCTGGCATATAAAAAGCTGCTTGGACAAAAGAAAGAAGAAAAGATCAATGCAGCCTTTCTTTCAGAGAAAAAGAAAAACAAGATCCTCGAGGATTTCTCAATTTGGATCAGAGGAAATTTCTTCATCCCCGATGCACGAAAATTCTGGATCCGGCCGTCAGTCCGGTTCCTTTCACAATATCTGAAAAACCAACCAGTACAGGTTATCATCTCAACCGGGCCTCCGCACAGCACCCACATGATCGCCATGCCACTGGCAGCACAGTTTGGCCTTCCCTGGCTGGCCGATTTTCGTGATCCATGGACCAACATCGACTTTTACAAAGACCTTAAACTCACGGGCTGGGCCGATAAAAAACATCACAGGCTTGAATTGGAAGTACTGGAAAAAGCAGATGTCGTTTCGGTGATCAGCAAAACGATGGCCGAAGATTTCTGCAAGATTCATAAACGATCCTACAAAGTAATCACAAACGGGTTCGATTCCGATGATGCCGGACTGCTACCACTTGATCTTGATAAAAAATTTTCCATCGCACACATCGGAACCCTGGTAAACACACGTAACCCTATCACACTCTGGGACGCCCTTAAAAGTTTACTTTCTGATCATCCCGACCTTGCAGACGACCTGGAGATCAAACTGGTAGGCAAGGTTGACTTTACAGTCATACAATCATTGGATGATTTTGGACTTTCGCGGTTTATAAGAAGAATCGATTACATGCCGCACAACGAGGTGGTAAAGTGCCAGCGCCAGTCGCAGGTACTCCTGCTGATCATCAACAACACCCCCAATTCAAAAATGATCCTGACAGGGAAGTTTTTTGAATATATGGCAGCACAACGGCCTATTTTATGTCTGGGCCCCGTGGATGGTGATGCAGCTTTTATATTGAACGAAACCCGCGCAGGACTGCTGGCCGGGTTTGGGGACGTGGAAAAAATGAAACAGCATGTCCTCAGGCTTTATCGCGACTTTAAAAATGGAACGCTTACCATCGAAAGCCGCGAAATTGACCAATTTTCAAGAAGGGAACTGACGAGACAATTATCAGGTATACTGGACGGGCTTATTGCCAAAGGCCGCTAAGTGACTTGTTCTGCTGTTGCCTTGTACTTGACCACCGCCTTCTTTTTCCAGTATCCCATGCGGTAATATCCGTAAAAAAGAACGACGCCCGAAAGCCATCCTATGGGAATGGACCACCAGATTCCGTGAACTCCAATCGCCGGATTGTTTGCAAGAATGTATGCCACCGGGATCCTGATGATCCATAAAGAAAAAAGACTGATGAACATGGGAATCAATGTATCGCCTGCCCCGCGCAGTAATCCATTGATTACAAACATCACAGAAAATAAAATGTAAAACGATCCTATAATGCGCAAATAATCGCCTCCCAGCTCAATCACAACCTGGTCGTTGGTGAACATCCTCATCAGTAACTTCCCGAATACAACCGTGATGACTGAGATAAAGAGAGAGATTATACTGGTCATCATGAGGGTTGCCCGTAAACCGGCTTTGACCCGGTCGGGCCGGTTGGCTCCCATATTTTGCCCCACAAAGGTTGATAAAGCCACTGCAAAACTCATGGCCGGCATGGCGGCAAAATTATCGATCCTCCCGGCTGCACTGTATGCGGCATTGGCATCCACGCCGAACTGATTTACAATCCAGTAGAGTGCTACCATTCCTGCCGCAACAAAGGTTTGCTGAAATCCGGTTGGCAATCCTATCTTTATGCTCTTCATGAAAATTTCATAATCAAAGGTCAAATCCTTGAAAGAGAATTTAACCACCTTATGATATTTGTTCAGGTAGATGATCTGGGCAATGAAAGCGCATGCTTCAGAGATTACGGTAGCCCATGCCACCCCCGCAACGCCCCAATGAAATACCGGAACAAAGATCAGATCAAGAATGATGTTCAGCCCAACAGAACCTATAAGAAAATAGAGCGGGGTTTTTGAATCCCCGAGACCCCGAAGAATCGCACCTGTGCCATTGTAACCAAAAAGAAATATTAAACCGGCCAGAAAGATGTTTAAAAATAGCATCGCATCAGGAACAATTGCAGGATCAAGGTCGATAACCTTAAAAATCAGCCTGCTCAGCATGATGCCGCCCACACTCACCACAATCGAGGTGAAAAACGTGAAAACATATAACGTATTGATTGCTTTCTTTACATTGTCGAGCTGCTTGGCTCCGAAATACTGCGAGACTACAATGGTGAAGCCCATCGTCACACCAATGATAAAAGAAACAAGCAGAAAGATAATGGGTCCCGATGTTCCCACAGCAGCCAATGCGCCCTTTCCAATATACTTACCAACAACAACACTGTCAATAATGCCGTACATCTGCTGAAATATATTTCCAAGCAACATGGGAATGGCAAATTTCAGAATCAGCCTGCCCTCATTGCCATAACTAAGGTCCTTCATGGGCGCAAAGGTAGACACTATTCATGGATAATTCGTATCTTTGCACAAACAACAGTTCGTTCTGTCGCTGGTTTACTGACACCACTATTGATGTCATTAAACCAGAGGAAAGTCGGGACAACACAGAGCGTCATGCTTCCTAACGGGAAGGATTCCGGGATAAAAAAGCCCGGGAGACAGAAAGTGCCACAGAAAAAAACCGCCCCGGTTGACAGTTGACAGTTCTTCCCACGAAAACTGAAACAGGAAACCGGAGTAAGGGTGAAAACGCGGTGTAAGAGACCACGATCCGGACGGGTAACCATCCGGGAGGGTAAACCTCATGGGTTGAAAGACCAAGTATACCAGCTGTTAAGGGTTGCTCGCCCAATGCTGGAGGGTAGGTCGCTAAAGCCTGCCGGTGACGGCTGGCTCAGATAAATGACAGATTAAAACAAAATCCTGCTTACGGAACTGTTGTTTCTTTTTTAAGCAAATGACTTTTATGAAAATAGTTTCCATTGTGGGCGCCCGTCCGCAGTTTATCAAAGCTGCCACTGTATCAAGGGTTTTGCGCGCGAATGATGCAATTCACGAAATATTGCTGCACACCGGCCAGCATTATGATGAAAACATGTCGGATGTGTTCTTCCGGGAACTTAACATTCCCTTGCCCGACTACAACCTCGAAGTGGGTTCAGGAAGTCATGCCGAACAAACAGGACTGATGCTGAAAGGCATTGAAGATGTGCTGATCAGGGAAAAACCGGATTGCACCCTGGTTTATGGAGACACCAATTCCACCCTGGCCGGAGCCCTGGCCTCAACCAAACTTCACATTCCCCTCGCCCATGTCGAAGCGGGCCTTCGAAGTTTCAACAGGGCCATGCCTGAGGAGATAAACCGGATGGTGACCGACCGGATTGCTGACATGCTTTTTGCTCCCACCCAAACAGCCATCGAGAACCTTACGCACGAAGGTCTTTCCGATATTACCTGGTTCACCGGCGATGTGATGTTTGACTCGGTTTTATATTACCAGGATTGGATCTTAGGCAATCCGGATAAATATAAAACACCGGGAATTCCATCGAAATACCTGCTTGCCACCATTCACAGGGCTGAAAACACCGACCACCCTGAAAATATGAAAAATATTTTACATGCTTTTTCTATGATCAGCCATGAAATCGTGTTACCGATACATCCCAGGACGAGAAAAATACTCCAGTCATCTTATACCATCCCGGGAAATGTCCATATCATCGACCCTGTCGGGTACCTCCAGATGATGAAACTGACCAGGGATGCCATTAAGGTACTGACCGACTCAGGCGGACTTCAAAAGGAAGCCTATTTCCTGAAAAAACAGTGCATAACTATGCGCACTGAAACAGAGTGGATCGAAACCCTCCACGATAATTGGAACATTGTCACCGGAAGCGACCCTGTGCTTATTGAAAATGCCGCAAACAGTGACATCCCGAAGGCATTACAACATCCGGGGTTTGGCGACGGAAAATCAGCAGCAATCATAATGGAAAAGCTGCTCCTTTTATAGCTGTTCAATACTCATCCTGATATCGCAGGTGAAAACGGCGAATGATAAAATGGATATTCAGATTGATCATTTGAATACATTTTTTTCATATGAATTGTTAATAAAATCCTTGATTTACATGCGGTTTTCTTTCCTTTTTATACAGGAAAAAATTGTACCTTTGCTTATGAATTTTATATTACAAATAACTGATTATGACAGATATAGAAAAAGAAATTGCCAGCCAGGGTTATACGGCAGATAACATCCAGGTACTTGAAGGGTTGGAGGCTGTGCGCAAACGCCCTGCAATGTATATTGGCGATATAAATGTAAAGGGACTGCATCATCTTGTTTATGAAGTTGTTGACAATTCAATTGACGAAGCGCTTGCCGGTTATTGCAACCGGATTGAGGTAACAATTCATCCTGATAATTCTGTTACAGTACTCGATAACGGCCGCGGAATTCCTACCGATTTCCATGAAAAAGAACAAAAGTCAGCCCTGGAGGTAGTAATGACGGTACTCCACGCCGGCGGCAAATTTGATAAAGACAGCTATAAGGTCTCCGGAGGTCTTCACGGGGTAGGTGTTTCCGTTGTAAATGCCCTTTCATCGCTGCTGAAAGTAGTAGTCCGGCGCAATGGGAAGGTCTATCAGCAGGAATATGCTTACGGCAAGCCACTTTATCCTGTTAAAACCGTCGGAGATACAGAACACAATGGAACCCAGGTCACATTTAAATCGGATAACTCGATCTTCATTGTCGAAAAATTCGAATACGAAATCCTGTGTTCACGATTGCGCGAACTGGCTTACCTTAACAAGGGGATCACCCTCAAGATCACCGACGAACGTGAAAAAAATGATAGCGGTGATTTCGTTTCCGATACGTTTTTTTCAAAAGCTGGCCTCAGCGATTTTCTCAATTACCTGGATGCAAATCGTGAAAAATTGATCCCGGATCCCATTTGTATGGAGGGGGAACGTAACAACATTCCACTGGAGATTGCCATGCAATACAATACCTCCTTTTCAGAAAACATCCATGCCTACGTAAATAATATAAACACCCACGAAGGGGGCACACACCTTGCCGGTTTCAGGAGGGCGCTCACACGTACCCTTAAAAGCTATGCGGATAAAACCGGGATGCTTGCAAAATTAAAATTCGATATCAACGGCGACGACTTCCGCGAAGGTCTCACCGCCATTATCTCGGTGAAAGTCCAGGAACCACAGTTCGAAGGACAGACCAAAACAAAACTTGGCAATAATGAAGTGATGGGCGTGGTCGATCAATTGGCAAGCGAAATGCTCACCAATTACCTTGAAGAACACCCCAAGGAGGCCAGAACCATTGTCAACAAGGTGATACTTGCCGCTACTGCCCGCCATGCGGCCAGAAAAGCGCGTGAACTTGTTCAACGCAAAAATGTACTGAGCGGATCAGGGTTACCTGGCAAATTATCCGATTGCTCTGAAAATGACCCTGCCCAATGTGAAATTTACCTGGTCGAGGGCGATTCTGCAGGTGGTACAGCCAAACAGGGCCGCGACAGACGCTTTCAGGCCATCCTCCCCCTGCGTGGAAAAATTCTCAATGTTGAAAAAGCGATGGCCTATAAAATTTTCGACAGTGAGGAAATAAAAAACATTTTTACCGCCCTTGGTGTTACTATTGGCACTGAAGAGGACAGCAAGGCACTAAACCTTGACAAGCTGCGTTATCATAAAATAGTCATTATGACCGATGCGGATGTGGATGGCAGCCATATCGCCACCCTGATCCTCACCTTCTTCTTCAGGTATATGAAGGAATTGATCGAAAACGGGCATGTTTATATTGCAACACCACCCCTTTATCTTATCAAAAAAGGGTCGACGCAACGCTATTGCTGGACAGAGGAAGAACGTCAGCAGATTGTTGCTGAATTGAGCAACGGGAAAGATACCGGCGTGCATATTCAGCGGTATAAAGGTCTCGGCGAGATGAATGCAGAACAACTCTGGAGTACAACCATGAACCCCGAATTCAGAACATTGAGACAAGTTGCAATCGAAAACGGAACAGAAGCCGACCGCATCTTCTCTATGCTGATGGGCGATGATGTTCCTCCCAGAAGAGAATTCATCGAAAAAAATGCAAAATACGCTAATATCGACGTGTAATATAGCTTCTTCAACACCCCTCCTTCATGGTCCGAAAAAATTACATCTACCTGATCGCCGCGATTATACTCCTGGTGATTATTGCCTATTTCGTCTTCTCAAAGAATAACAAAGGCCAGCAAGTCACCGCAAAAGTTAAACATGGTAGTTTCCCTATCGAGGTAACCACTACCGGTGAATTGGTCGCCAAAAGTTCTGAAAAAATTTACGGCCCCCCGGGACTTCGTCAAATCCAGATATGGCAGGTGAAAATCCAGGATATTATCCCGGATGGTACAGTTGTCGATTCGGGACAGTACGTTGCCTCACTTGACCGGACTGAGATTTCAAATAAAATCAAGGATGAAGAAACAAACCTTGAAAAGCTGGAATCCCAGATGACCAAAACCAGGCTCGATACCTCCCTTGAACTCCGCAATGCCCGCGATGAACTGATCAATCTGAAATATGCCCTCGAAGAGAAAAAAATTACACTGGAACAGTCGAAATATGAACCTCCTGCCACGGTAAGACAAGTTGAAATAGACCTCGAAAAAGGACAACGTGCCTTTGAACAGGCTGAGAAAAACTACAAGCTTCGGTACCAAAAGGCAGTCGCAAATATGCAGGAAGTATCGGCATCATACAACCAGGCTAAAAGAAAACTGGAGCAAATGACCGATGTGCTCAAGCAATTCAATGTTGTTGCACCCAAAGCCGGAATGGTAATATACAAACGCAATTGGGATGGAAACAAACAAGGTGTAGGGGCAACTGTAAATGCCTGGGATAACGTGGTTGCCGAGCTTCCTGATCTCTCTGAAATGATCTCAAAAACTTACATCAACGAAATCGATATCAGTAAAGTAAAAACAGGGCAGCAGGTACAGATTGGTATCGATGCCTTCCCTGATAAAAAATTTACCGGAAAGGTCATCGAAGTTGCCAATATCGGGGAGCAACTCCAAAATTCAAATGCAAAAGTTTATGAAGTCAGAATTGTGGTAAAAGAATTTGATTCCATTCTGCGACCTGCTATGACTACAAAAAATAAAATTCTCACCAATGTTGTCGACAGTGTCCTGTATATCCCTATCGAAGCTATTTTCAACAACGACTCTATTGCTTTTGTCTATAAAAAAGATGGTGGCTCCGTTGTAAAACAACAAATTATCGTCGGGCAATCCAATGACAATGAGATAATTATAAAGGCGGGACTTGAGTCGGACGACGAGGTCCTGCTGGTACCCCCCGAAAAATCCGAAAACCTGGAATTAGAAGTCCTTTCCAAAGAAATCATTGCAAAATATAAGGTAAAACCTGCTTCGGTGAAACCCCATAAACCAGTTGACAAAGATTCCGGAAAAATGCAGGGTACCCCGCCCGCCATCCCTAAAAAGTAATTCCACATGCAAGATTTCGTAATTTTTAATTATTAATTTTTAATTACATGCCGCATGCTGGAGAGATATAAATACATTTTCAACATCGCCCTTGAAGCAGTATTCCTGAACAAATTCAGATCCATTCTTACAGCTTTGGGGATCATCTTCGGAGTTGCCGCCGTCATTACCATGATGGCCATCGGAAATGGAGCTAAAAAGGAGATTCTTGACCAAATGAAACTGGTTGGAGTTAATAACATAGTTATCTCACCAAAACCCGACAAACCCAAATCTACTGCATCGCAAAGCAGCAATGAAAGTAGCCAGTCACAGGAGCAGCAAACAGATAAAAATAAAGGGAAATTTTCACCTGGTCTTAGCCTGAAAGATGCAGAGGCAATAAAAATAATTATCCCGACTGTTTCAACAGTTAGTCCGGAGGTTATTTACGAAACAGACATTGTTAAAGATGGTATTAAAACTACGGCTAAATTCACAGGCGTTACACCCGATTTCTTCCGGATTTTCGCACTCGAACTCCAGGAAGGCGACATGTTCAACGACGAACAGCTTAGGGAAGGAAAAGCTGTTTGTATCATTGGGCCAGTTCTTAAATCCAAATTCTTTCCAACGGAAAATGCGGTTGGAAAAGATATCAAATGTGGTCCCATTTGGCTCCGCGTTATCGGAGTTCTGAAAAAAAGGGAAATAAGTCAGTCAAGTATTGATAACCTGGGAGTCTCCGATTACAACAATTCGATTTACGCTCCGATCCAGACGTTATTACGCCGTTACAGGGACCGCTCAATGATCACCGCAAGTTCATTGCATGGAGGCACTACCTATTCCGATGGCTGGATGACCATGAGTATGGATAATGAATCTTCCACTGAAAAAGGAACAAACCAGATTGATAAAATCGTTGTGCAGGTAAGTGAAAGCGAACAAATTGGGCCAACAGTAGAAATTTTAAAGAAAATGATGGTACGCCGTCATGCCGGGGTTGAAGATGTGGAGATCAAAGTACCTGAATTACTCCTGAAACAGGAACAACGCACAAAAGACATTTTCAATATAGTGCTGGGCGCTATCGCAAGCATCTCTTTGCTGGTTGGCGGAATCGGCATCATGAATATTATGTTGGCTTCGGTCATGGAACGTATAAAGGAAATCGGCATTCGACAGGCCATCGGCGCCACGAAACGCGATATCGTCCTTCAATTCCTGATGGAAGCCACCTTGCTGAGTATCACCGGGGGATTGATTGGTATCATCCTTGGGCTTGCCCTTTCAAAAATCATAATGGAACTGACCGGTATTCTTACAATTGTTTCGCTTGGTTCAATCATTATATCCTTTGGCGTATCTGCTTCGGTCGGAATTATTTTCGGATATATGCCTTCTCAGCGTGCCGCGAAACAAGATCCTGTTGAATCCCTGAGACATGAATAAAATGAAAATAAAACTTATTTCAAATTTTGCCTGTTTTCTACTTTTCCTGGCATTTTCTGGCAGTAATTTCTCCGCCTTGGGACAATACAAAACACGTCAGCTTTCACTGGCTGAAGCAATTGAAATTTCGAAGGATCAGTCCCCCGATGCATTGAATGCAAAACAAACATTTCGTAAAAGTTACTGGGAATTCAGATCGTTTCGTGCCTCAAATTTGCCATCACTCGGGCTGACCTCCACCTTACCCAATATAACCCAAAACATTTCTCCCTATCTGAATCCTGATGGCTCACAAAGCTATGTCAGTTCAAAATATATCAGCGCCCAGGCTAATCTCGCTCTGACACAAAAAATAGGTATTACAGGTGGAACCATTTCAGTTAATTCAATGCTTAGCGGGGTAAACAATGCTAATCTCGAAGATCCTACATCGTACATGAGTACGCCTGTGAACATCCAATTTTACCAACCCATTTTCACTTACAATCCATATCGATGGGACAGAAAAATTAAACCGCTCAAATATTCTCTTGCAAAAAGAAAATACATTGAAGATATTGAGCAAATCTCCATCACCACAACCAATTATTTTTTTACACTCCTTCAGGCACAGGTTGAAAAAAAAATAGCCCTGACAAACCTGTCAAATTATGATACGCTTTACAGAATTGCCAAAGGCAGATATCAGTTGGGTAAAATCGCAGAGAATGACCTGCTGCAGTTGGAGTTAAATTTCCTCCAGGCTCAGGCTGCTGTTGAAAATGCCGACCTGGCACTCGATAATGCCCAGTTCCGATTCAAATCATACCTTCGCATACAAGATAGCATTCCGGTTGTATTGTTGCCTCCGGGTAAAATTCTTTTTTTTAAAATAGACCCGCAAAAAGCTGTAAATCTGGCCAATGAAAATTCATCAACCTCGCTTGACTTTAAAAAACGGCTTCTTGAAGCTGCCAGTGCAGTAAACTATGCAAAATTAACCGGCCGTTTCGATGCCCAGATAAATGCAGTCATCGGACTGCAGCAAACCGGTCCAACCGTTCCCGATGCTTATATAAACCCGCTGGATCAGCGCCAGGTTTCGGTTGGGTTAACCATCCCGATCCTGGATTGGGGTGTTGCCCGGGGCCAGATTAAAATGGCACAGTCGCAGGAAGAGATCGTGAAAAATTCCGTAGAACAGGAAATAATTGATTTTCAGCGCAATGTATATCTCAAGGTGATTGAATTTAATATGCAGCAAAACCAGCTGAAACTTGCCGCCAAATCAGATACCGTAGCCAGAAAAAGCTATGAAGTAATCAAGGGAAGGTACCTGATTGGTAAAATCAATAGTATCCTCGACCTTAACAATGCCCAAATTGAGACCGACAATTCAGAAAAACGATATTATTTTGCGCTTCAGACTTTTTGGAAAAGTTATTACGAAATCCGTAAAATGACACTCTTCGACTTCCTGAAAGATGAAATGCTCACTTTCGATCTGCAAAACTTCAAATAACAAAAAAAAACACCCCTCCTATTCAAACTGTTTCTAAATAATATCTATCTTTGCATCAAAGAAAAGTATAAACCTAAATTTTATTTTTATGGCAGTATTAGTTGGAAAAAAGGCTCCGTTATTCGAAGCCGAAGCAGTTATTAACGGTGGTGAATTTGTCGACAAATTCTCACTTGCGCAGTACATTGGAAAAAAACATGTCGTATTCTTTTTCTATCCCCTTGATTTCACCTTTGTTTGTCCGACCGAAATTATTGCCTTCCAGGACAAAATCGCAGAATTTGAATCAAGGAATGTGGCCGTTGTCGGCTGTTCCGTCGATTCCAAATTCTCACACTGGGCATGGCTGAATACCGAACTGAAAAATGGAGGTATTAAGGGAGTTACCTTCCCTATCGTTTCCGATTTGTCAAAGACAATCTCAGCAAATTTTGATGTTCTTGCCGGCGAATATGCTTACACTGAAGAAGGAATTATGGAATTCGAAGGTGGTCCGGTTGCTTTTCGCGGCCTCTTTCTGATCGACAAGCAAGGCATTGTCCGTCACCAGGTTGTTAACGATCTTCCGCTTGGCCGCAGTGTTGATGAAGCGCTCCGCATGGTGGATGCATTGCAGTTTTTCGAAGAAAACGGAGAAGTGTGTCCTGCAAACTGGCACAAAGGCGACGCCGGAATGAAAGCAACCGCCGAAGGTGTTGCCGATTACCTAAGCAAACACTGATTCATTCAGCACAAATTGAATCACAAAAACAGAGGCTGTCCAACTTTTATTATGGACAGCCTCGCCTGTTATTTGCAGAATCAAACAGAATTAAACAGAATCAAATAGACATTAATCAGATTTTTTTGCTTCGTTCCAGTACACATCCATCTCCGCCAGAGTCATTTCATGCAAAGGCTTATTTAATTCTTTTGCCCTACCTTCGAGATGCTTAAACCGTTTCATAAATTTACGGTTTGTGCGCTCAAGAGCATCTTCAGGGTTGACATCAATAAATCGGGCATAATTGACAATTGCAAAAATCAAATCACCAAGTTCATTTTCCTTTTTTTTATGCTCCGCTCCAGTCTCAACCATCTCCCTTAACTCGTTCAGTTCTTCAAGCACCTTTTCCCATACCTGTTCGGGCTTTTCCCAGTCAAAACCAACGCCACTGGCCTTCTCCTGTATACGATAAGCCTTGACCATGGCAGGCAATCCTGCCGGAACCCCTGAAAGTACCGATTTATTACCCTTTTCAAGTAATTTTATCCGCTCCCAGTTATCGTGTACCTCTTTCGCATCCTTCACAACCACATCACCAAAAATGTGAGGATGGCGGTGAATTAATTTAGCAGTGATATTTTCCAGAACATCCTTGATATCAAAAGAATTTGTTTCAGATGCAATTTTTGAATAAAAAACCAGATGGAGCATCAAATCTCCAAGTTCCTTCTTGATTGACTCCATGTCCTTTTGCAATATCGATTCTGAAAGTTCATAGGTCTCTTCAATGGTTAGATATCTCAGTGAATAAATCGTTTGCTTTTTATCCCAGGGACACTTTGCTCTGAGTTCATCCATGATCTCAAGTAATTTTTTAAAAGCGGCAATTTTTTCCTCCATCTCGTACATTTTTGGCAAAAGTAAGCATTTCACTTTTGATGCGTTAATCATAATCAGATTTATAAATAATTGTGCCGGCAAGTGGACAATTCATGATAAATTTGCCACATTGAACCTAACACAATACTTTTGAAACCACTTTTAAAAACTCATTCTTTGCTATCCCGTTGTTTAATCATCGTCATTTATTGTTTCTTATTCTCAATGAACCTGTCAGGTCAATATAATCGAAGTACCTTTTCCTCAAATATGATTATCGAAGGAAAAGTTCATTATGGGTTTCTTTACCCCCAACACCTTGAACTGGAAGTTTTCAATGCTCATTTCCCGGCTTTTGAACTCAGTATACAGCAAAAAACTCATGGAAAACACAAATGGGAACGCATTTATGGTTACCCAATAATCGGGATGATCCTTTTTTATTCACCTATGGGCAATAACCAGTGGCTGGGCAGTGTCTTCGCATTGATGCCATTTATTAATTTCCCGCTTTACGAGTATAAAAACTTTTCATTTGGATTCAGGCTGGCTGTTGGTGCAGGATACGTAACAAAACCTTTTGACCGGACAACCAATTATAAAAATCTTGCGATCGGATCAAATCTGAATGCAGCGGTAAACCTGATGTTCGAAGCCAGATACCGAGTCTCCAGATTATTAACCTTAAGTACCGGCATCAGCCTTCAGCATTTCTCAAATGGGTCGCTGAAACTGCCGAATTATGGGCTGAATGCTCCACTCATAAACTTTGGAGTAGCTTTGCGCCCATTTAAGAATAAACATGATATAGGCGACAGATTTATTGCCCCAACCGAACCATTTGCGGTTATCCTCCGGAAGAAAATGGAATTCAACTTCGGCGCATTACTCGGATATAAGAATATGCAGGCGATTTATGGTCAGAATTTTTGGGTTTACCATCTGTACGAAAACACCTTTGTCCAAATCAGCAGGAAGAGTAAAGTAGGTTTAGGTATCGACGTTTCCTATGATCCGTCGCACATAACAAAACTTGAAACAGAAGGCGATACAGTCGAAAATATGTTGAACATTATAAGACCTGGGATCAATGCAGCTTACCAGTTAAACATGTCTCGAATTGGTTTTATTTTTAATCTCGGATACTATCTTTCCGGATTGGAAAAAAGCAACGGGCCACTTTATGAGAAAATATCTGTGCAATATAATTTTTCGAAAAACTTTTATGCCACCGTTATGCTTAAAGTTCACTGGGGGAGGGCCGATTATATTGGATGGGGCCTTGGTTATAAATTTGAAATCAACTATGGGAAAAAAATATTTAGATAGCATCCGGAAAATCATGGTACTGTTGATAATGGCCATGTTTCTTGCTTTTCTGGGGTTAACCGCCGGATGTTCAAAAGAGGGCGGTTGCCTCACCAACACAGGACCGGTTATCTCTGAAGAAAGAACATTCGAAAGTGATTTTGATACCATCACAGTGAACGATTATATAAATGTCATTCTCACGCAGGATACCAGGAACAGTGTTTGGGTTGAATCAGGCCGGAATATTATCAGCGGAATTACGACCGAGGTTATAAACCGTAATTTGATCATTCACAATCGTAATACTTGCAATTGGCTGCGCAGTTATGACAGCAGTCATTTCAATGTTCATATTTCCACTAAAAATTTAAGGCAGATCTACTATAATTCCTCCGGTGATATCCGTTCAACCAATACCATAAGTCCTGCTGATACTTTGCTATTACATCCAAACGACACCTCTTTAACCCGGAAAGATACCACTAAAACCCTTAACATAGATGTGTGGGGTGGATGCGGAACCATTGATCTCAAAATCAACATAGATTTGGGAGGTTTTAGCCTGAACCTTGGCACAGTAGATCTAAGGCTTGACGGGTTTTGCTATAGTACTTCCGTTTATTCCGGGGGCTATGGGCTGTACGATGGCAAACACCTGAAAACCATGTATACTTATCTTACCAGTAAAAGTTCAAATGATTGTTATGTGGATTATTTCTGGTACCTGGATGCAACCATTCTTTCTATTGGGAATGTTTATTACAGAGGAATTTCAAGCAGAATTTACCAACACGGAGGTGGGGCTGGAAAGCTAATTCAATTTTAAATTAATATGCTCGTGCAAAAATCACCCTTTGGTCAGATGGTTTTCCGGAATAGATGCATTTGCCTTTTTCAGCTACGTTATTGAGAGGAATGACCCGGATAGTAGCCTTTGTCTCCTCTTTAATCTTTTCCTCCGTTTCTGCAGTTCCATCCCAGTGAGCCGAGATAAAACCACCCTTATCGTCAAGGACTCTCTTAAATTCATCCCACGAATCTACCCGGAAAGTATTATCCTCCCGAAAGGAGAGGGCACGGTCATAAAGATTCTTTTGGATCTGATCCAGCAAGTGAATTACTTTATTCCCGATATCGGTAAGTTGCAAAACTTCTTTCTCCAAAGTATCCCGGCGTGCAATCTCAATAGTGCCTTGCTCAATATCTCTTGGCCCTACAGTAAGCCGTACCGGAACCCCTTTAAATTCATATTCTGTGAATTTCCATCCGGGTTTGTAGGTCTCCCGGTCATCGTATTTAACGCTAATCCCCTTTGCCTCCAGTGCTTTTTTTATTGGAATGACTGTTTCAGAAATCCGGGCAAGTTGTTCTGCATTTTTAAATACCGGAACAATGACAACCTGTATTGGAGCCAATTTGGGAGGGAGAACCAACCCATGATCATCCGAGTGAGACATAATCAATGCGCCCATCAACCGGGTTGAAACGCCCCAGGATGTTGCCCAAACATAGTCGAGCTGATTCTCCTTATTCAAATATTTCACATCAAATGCTTTGGCGAAATTCTGACCCAGGAAATGTGAAGTGCCTGCCTGTAAAGCTTTCCCGTCCTGCATCAACGCTTCAATAGCATAGGTATCAAGAGCTCCGGCAAACCGTTCTGCAGGTGACTTTGTACCCTTAATAACTGGAATTGCCATCCAGCTTTCAGCAAAATCTGCATAAACATTCAACATTGTCAAGGCCTCCTGCACTGCTTCTTCCCTTGTTTCATGGGCTGTGTGCCCCTCCTGCCACAGAAATTCAGTAGTCCTGAGAAACAGCCGTGTGCGCATCTCCCATCGCACTACATTCGCCCACTGATTTATCAGGATAGGAAGATCACGGTATGATTTTATCCAGTTTTTATAAGTATCCCAGATAATTGTTTCGGAAGTAGGCCTGACGATCAACTCTTCTTCAAGTTTGGCATCTTCATCTACAACAACTCCCTTCCCGTCAGGAGAACTTTTCAAACGGTAATGAGTCACAACAGCACATTCCTTTGCGAAACCTTCAACATGACTCGCCTCTTTACTAAAAAAAGATTTTGGAATGAAAATTGGAAAATAAGCATTCGAATGCCCGGTATCTTTAAACTTCCTATCCAACACAGCCTGAATTTTTTCCCATATGGCATAACCATAGGGTTTAATAACCATGCAGCCGCGCACAGCGGAATTTTCTGCCAGGTCAGCCTTAATAACCAGATCGTTGTACCACTGTGCATAATTTTCTGCCCGGGAAGGAAAATCTTTTGCCATTTTATAAGTTTGGTATGAGATTTGCTAATAATTGATTCGCATTTTGATTATTGCAAAAATAGTAAATTATTCCCGATTTTTAAGCAACAGCATAATTACCCGGTACATTAAAGAGAACGCCCTATGAAAAAATCAGCCTTTATTGTCGCGATCATCAGTCTGGCAATCAGTGCTTGTACTACACAAAAACAAGCTACTTCCTTCGTCAATGATGATGTTTATAATTCGTCTTCCAAACCGGCACAACAGCTCCCCAGTGCCACTCAATCATCAGACAAAGGAGCCCAGATTGTTACCTCGCCAGATAATTCCGTTGCGCAAAAACCGGCTTCCTCCACTTTTGAAGATGATTATAACGATTATTCCTATTCCAGCCGGATTAACCGGTTCAATAGCAATGATACAACCAAAGGTTATTTTGACGATTCATATTCAGGTAGTTCCTCCAACGTCAGCACCGGCAGCAGCGATCCGAATGTGAATTTTTATTTGGGTGTCGGAGGCGGATATGGTGGTTATTATGGACCATCAATGTCGTTTGGTATGGGATGGGGGTATCCCTATTCCAATTGGGGCTGGGATTATGGTTGGGGATACCCCTATTATGGTTGGGGATATCCATATTATGGCTGGGGATACCCTTATTATGGCGGGTATAATCCATGCTGTTACTGTTATGGATATAATGATTGGTATTATGGCGAGTATCCGCTATATTCCGCTTCCAATTCCTATTATGGTTCCAGAAAATCCCTGTATAGAACTGATGGCGGTGATCAAACGCTGAATTCACGAAGTACTGCTAATGTATCCGGCAGCAATACAAATCCAAACAGCAGAAATGAGGTTTCACCTGTATATTCAAGGAGTACTGCAGACCCCTCAACGAGGACAGGAAATTCCGCTGGACGGAGTTTAGCTGCAAATCAGGAACAATACAAGTATACCCGGTCGGCAACCAGCAAACAAGGAACATCACAGAGAAGTGCTAAGCAAACCCAGGTTCAACAGCGCAGCAAACAACCCTCGCCCCGTTATGTACGGCCAGAGAATGTCAGCCCTGCACAGCGGTCAGGTACTGCACAAAGCTATTCTTCCCCTGCTTTCAGACAACCCAAATCAAGCCAGGAATATTTGACACCACGGTCTCAGAACCCAGGTGCATCCAGAGTGACCAATCAAACTACGGGCACCCGGAATAGTTCCAGCTCTTCAGGCATTGGTACACGGCAGTCTTCCTCACAATCAAACTCGACAAGGTCATATTCATCACCCTCCAGGTCTTCCTCCTACGGGAACACTTCACCCTCCAGATCTACCACAAACTATTCTTCCCCTTCAAGATCAGGAAGCAGTGGTTCATACTCAGCACCTGCACGTTCAGGGAGTAGCGGTTCCTATTCCGCACCATCAAGTTCAGGCGGAAGTGGTAGTTATTCCGCCCCTTCCAGATCAGGAGGCAGCGGAGGTGGAGGTTCATCCGGCAGCAGTGGTGGTGGTGGAAGACGCAGGTAAGCTTTATCAAACTCTAAATTTTATTACAATGAAATCAGCTATCATAACAATACTGCTCACCCTCTCATGCTCACTGATCATGGGCCAAACAGCGGAAGACGCATTGCGGTTTTCCCGGGTATTTTACAGTGGCACCGCCAGGTTTAATGGGCTGAGTGGTGCATTCGGCGCTGTTGGTGCCGATTTTTCTACCCTTGCAACCAATCCGGCTGGAATTGGTCTTTACAAAGGATCTGAAATGACATTTACGATTGCTCCGACTGTTGGAAGTTCCTCGGCATCATACAATGGCTTCGTAACAAGTGATAACCGGGTCAATTTCGGCCTTGGAAATTTTGGATTCATATTCAACATCAATCCAAATAGCAGAAATAAAACAGGAGTTCTTAAGAGTATCAATGTCGGGTTTGGATTCAACAGGCAAAACGATTTTAATAACCAGGTCGTAATCAATGGTCTCAACACAGAAAACTCTATGATGCAGAGTTATACCAACACACTGAACACCGAGCGAACTCCTCCGGCTTCAGTTCAGGACACCTATCCATTTGATATAGGTCTGGCATACGGCACCAATCTGGTGTTTTACGATTCCGCTACCGAAAGATACTATTGTGATGCAGCATATGGAGGCGTAATACAAAATAAAATCATCAACACTTACGGATCAATGAATGAACTGGACTTTTCATTCGGAGCTAATATCAGCGACAAATTTTTCATTGGCCTTACCCTGGGTGTCCCCTCGATAAACTATTATGAAAACAGTTCCTACCGGGAAACTAGATCAAGTGCCACAGTGCCGAATTTCATTGCCCTCAACTACCAGTATAACCTGCAGACCCGGGGAACCGGGATCAATGTTAAATTCGGAATGATTTATAAGCCTGCTGAATGGGTCAGGATCGGGGCAAGTGTTCACACTCCGACATGGTTTCCAAGCATGAGGGATATATGGTTCAGCAGCATGCAATCGTCATTTGATTCGACTTATTGGAACGCAATTCAGTATTCACCCGAAGGGTATTATGACTACCATCTGACTACGCCCTTCAGAGCTATGGGAAGTTTAGCTTTTATAATTGGTCAATATGGCTTAATAAGTGCTGATTATGAATATGTTAATTATTCACAGGCACGTTTTAATTCTGACTGGGATAGTTACACAGATGTTAACGGGCAGATAAAATCCGATTACCAGTCATGGGGAAATATCCGGATCGGTACTGAATGGAGATTGTCGAATTTTCGCCTTAGAGGTGGCTTTGCCTATTTCAGCAACCCATACACCCGTGGAACGCAAAACAGCGAGCGGATTCAGGCTTCCGGCGGATTCGGATACCGGGCAAAGTATTTTTTTGCTGATGTGTCCTATGTTTGGACCCGTATGAACCAGGATTATTACCTGTACGATCCGTCGATGGTTAATCCTGCGGCAATAACATACAATACAAATACAGTATATACCACGATAGGGTTCAGATTTTAGGAATCTTTTTTTCTATCCGGTTCAAACCAGCCCTGGCTTTTTCGCCCAGGGTTGTTTTGTATTCAGGTGTATTGATCGACAAGCATAACCGGTAGGCACTGTCAGCTTTATCATAAACTCCGTTGCTTTCATATAGCAAACCCATTTGAAAAGCCGAACCCGCTGCAAAATAAAAAGGTTCTTTTTTTCCATATTGAATGGTTAGTTTGTAGTATTCAAGGGCCTTGAAATAATTTCCGGTTTCATGGAAAATCCTGGCCAGTCTGTAATTGTATTCTACCAGGTCGCGTTTGGATTTTACTGTGTTTTTTACAGGAGTATCGAGCATTTCATGCAGCGCATAGTCAAAATATCCCCCATCAAACAATAATCGCGCCCGCAACAAACGGATATTTGGAAAAATACCTGTCTCAGCCTCATTCAGCGCTTGTTTATCCTCATCAACCACTGAAGCTCCTTTCGTTTTAACCTG
Source organism: uncultured Bacteroidales bacterium (assembly GCA_903885595.1). GTDB lineage: Bacteria > Bacteroidota > Bacteroidia > Bacteroidales > FEN-979 > CAIVAT01. The sequence goes on along the minus strand of CAISJJ010000502.1, from coordinate 35,147 downwards.
TTTCATTAGTTTGTTGAAACCCAGTGTATCTCCCTGTAAGGCTGCAATCCATGCCAATTTCTGATAGGACGAACGAATATAATTCTGGCCTCTGAAATGTCGTAAAAACCCTTCAAAGCACAGATTGCTTGTATAATCCAACCGGTTCAACCTGGCAATTCCTTCCATATAATCAAGGTAATAAAAAGGAAAGCGCTGCGTCAATGCCACTCTTTCCTGCAGAACTGTTAAGGCTTCATCATTGTGCCCATTTTTCATCAGGATGGTTGATCTGGCAAAAAGGATCAATGGACTTTTCACCAATGGATCCTCATTGATCTGATCAAGCAATGTCGGTAAAAAGGCCAATGCCTCTTTCTTGTCTTTCTGAAGATTAACAGTTAAAAAAGCAAGATAAAATGATGCTTCCGGCTTAAAAAGTAAAACAATTTTGTCAGTTCCTGAATATTCAGCCACTTGTTTTATATCGCTCAATCCCTGGTCCAATGAACCATCAACTCCCATCATGGCAATTACCCATTTATAATTATCAGGGACAATACCGGCAATGACATGCACCATACCAAGACCGATTTTATGGATAGTAAAACCGGGAAACAAGACTTCATTTGCAGTTAAAAGTGCATGTGCTCTTCTTATTTCAAAGGCTGCCGTTGTATAGTCGCCAAATTTTAGCCTTGCTAAAGCCCATTGAAGAGAAACTTCAGCCAGGCAAAAATTATAGTAGGGCGAATTTTTATTGCCATTTTCCAGTTTATCGATTCTTTCAGATTTATTATGTTTGAGTCGTTCATAGGTAATCCGATCCTCGCTTATGAACAGGGTCAGAAAATCGATATAATTTTCCAGGTAAACCGGAATCAGGTTGGACTCATTCAGTGCTTTTTCTGATTCGATTAACTTTTGCGCTTCAGCAAACTTCAAGGCCAGGATGGCCTGGTATGCCCGTTGGCAATTTGCATTAAAGGAATACTGTGCTTCTGAAAGGGAGTTGAAAAGCAGAAAGGCACCTGAGATCAGAATTAATCTGATGCAAGTGCCTTTCAAATTAATTGTCCGGGTGTTATCAATCCATCGCATTCACAATACCATCATCAACAAGGATTCGGCCACAATATTCACATACAATAATCTTCTTGTGCATCCTTATATCAAGTTGATGCTGAGGAGGGATTTTATTAAAACAACCGCCACATGCATCACGTTCTATCTGAACAACAGCCAGACCATTACGGGCATTTTTGCGTATACGGGTATAGGCCGTAAGTAAACGATCTTCAATATATTGCCTGTTTTCCTCTGAATTTTTTATCAGGTCTTGCTCCTCCTTTTCTGTTTCGGCAATGATATCATCCAGCTCATTTCGTTTTATTTCCAGGTCATTTTTACGATCCTGTAACAATTTCTGAAACGTATTGATTTCTTCCTTTTTTAGTTCCAAACCAGCCTGATATTCTTTTATTCTCTTCTCCGAAAGTTGAATTTCAAGGTTTTGATATTCGATTTCCTTTGTCAATGAGTCGTACTCCCTGTTGTTTCTGACATTCATTTGCTGATCTTCGTATTTTTTTATCAATGCCAAAGCATCCTTAATGGCATTCTTTTTATCCGTTATGGATTTCTCCATCGCCAGTGTTTCCTGAATGTAATTATCAACACGGGTTTCAAGACCGGCAATTTCATCTTCAAGATCCTGCACTTCCAATGGCAACTCTCCACGGATAATACGAATTTTATCAACCTGAGAATCGACCTGTTGAAGACTATATAATGCAATAAGTTTCTTTTCAATAGTGATTTCACCCTTTTCATCTAAACCGTCCAATTTGGATTTTGGGGTAACCACTGCGGCAACTTTATCTTCAACTACCTCTTCATTTTGTGCAACCTCTTTCTTTACGGGATCAACTCCTTTGGCAGCAGGTTTTCTGGCCAATTTTGATGGTTTGGAAGTGGCGATTGGCGTACTTGTTGTTTTTGCCATAAACTCTGTTTTAAAAATAATGAACCGGATTGGTATTTACTTCTGAAATAAGGAATGCAAAATTAGGAAATTTTTCAATAAGCGCAGCATAAAGCCATTCTTTTACCCCCTGTTCGCTCTCATAATGACCAATATCAAGGAGAAGCATTTTATTACCTGGTATAAAAAAGTCATGGTATTTCAGATCCGCAGTCAAATAAGCATCTGCTCCGGAACGGATTGCCTCGTAAATAAGGAAATTTCCTGAACCGGTGCAAAGCGCAACCCTGCTGATAAAAGTTGAACGAAATGCCGTATGCCTGATCACCGGGATATCAAGTTTGTTTTTTACAAGATTAAGAAATTCCAATTCATCCAATTTTTTTTCAAATTCTCCGATTAATCCTGCTCCGCATTGAGCAGTAGAATTCTCAAGCGGGTATATATCGTAAGCAATTTCTTCGTAAGGGTGGGTTTCACGTAAAGCCTTCATGATTCCAGGCATTAGGTATCGCGAACAGATCACTTCGATCCTGGTCTCCTTTTCTACATGCAGCATGTTTTTTTCACCGACGAACGGATTTGCTGTGTCTGAAGCCCGGAAAGTCCCCTCACCTTCAACATTAAAACTACAGCAATCGTATTGACCTATGTGGCCGGCACCCGCTTTAAACAGGGCTTCCCGAACTTTTTCAGTATGCCCGGCCGGGCAAAACACCGAAAGTTTTGATAATATTCCAGGTTTTGGACTAAGAATATTGAATTTCGTAATACCAAGTTTCGTAAAAATAAATGAATTCAACCCATTTAAAGTATTATCCAGGTTGGTATGGATGGCATATATAGCAATATTATGGATAAATGCCAATTTTATTACAGCAGTCTCAGGCAATCCAGTAGTCAGTTTTTTTAGTCCGCTGAAAATTACCGGATGGTGAGAAATAACAAGATTGCAATTGCAACGAACAGCTTCCTCCATCACCATTTCGGTAAGATCAAGGCAAAGCAGGGCTTTTTGAAATTCCATCCGGTCATCACCCACCAACAGTCCGCAGTTATCATAATCCTCCTGATAGGACAAGGGTGAAATCGATTCAAGGTATTCGGTAATCGCTGATATCTTCATTTCGACCTAATTTTTCAGAACCAAAGATACACATTTTCAGCCTAAAGGCACACTGGTGTATGTTCATAAATTGTTGACAAGTTTAAGCCAACGTGAACGTTTTCCGAGATAAAAATTACAAAATTTGTTTTCTTAAAAGGATATAAAACAGGTTCATGAAAGCACCCATTGTTTTTATTGTAGATAAAAATCCGATACACTGCAGCCTTGTCAAATATCATTTGAACATCAGTAAGTTTTCCAATGTTCATACATTTCAGACAAGCGATGAATGTTTATACCGGTTACATAAAAATTTTATTCCTGATTTTTTAATTACAGATTACAATCCCGGTGATCATTTGGGATTTGATTTTTTACGGAATGTCAAAGAAATTGATCCCTCCATTAAAATCCTCTGCTTTTCAACCTTTGATGATCCGATTCTTGCAATACGGATTCTCGATGCCGGGGCTTCCGATTATGTCGTAAAAACAAACAGAATTGACATCGGCATTGGAGAATTAATCAAAAACATCAAGTATCTCATTAAAGAGAAATCTTTCTCTTAAACTTTGTATCTTCATTATCTTCCTGATTTGAGCGTGTGAAATTTTCCGGCAACTTGTTTGCGGGTCATTTTTTTTAATAATTTCGAAGGTTCAATTATGACCAGAACTCTTCAAATTATTTTATATCCGATTTCTTTATTTTATGGTCTGGCCATGCAGATCAGAAATATTCTTTTTAACTTTCACATTCTGCCTTCCATCAAGTTCAACAAACCTGTTATTTCTGTCGGTAATTTAACGTATGGCGGCACCGGAAAGACTCCACATATAGAGTATTTGATCAGATTGTTACATCCTCCGCTGTTTCTTGCCACTCTTAGTCGCGGATATGGACGGAAGAGCAATGGGTTCATTCTTGCTTCGAAACGGTCGAATGTGAAATATATTGGTGATGAGCCAATGCAATTCCTGAAAAAATTTGAAGGGATAAAAGTAGCGGTGGATGAAAGCCGCCGGCGTGGAATCGAATCCTTATTACAGAAACATCCTGATTTGGATGTGATTCTCCTGGATGATGCTTTTCAGCATCGATATGTTAAACCAGGTTTATCTATTCTATTGACTGACTATCACAAGCTCTACGCTGAAGATTACGTTTTACCTTCAGGGACTCTTCGGGAATTCAGGCATGGCGCTTCAAGAGCAGATATTATCATCGTTACAAAAACACCAAAAATTTTCTCGCCTATAACCCGGCGCAGAATTCTCGAAGATTTGCGACCTACCCCTCATCAGCGTGTATATTTTTCGTTTATCAAATATGGTGATCCTGTGGGAGGGTTCGAAGGTACGGGGCTGGAATTCCCCCGGAAAGTTACAAACATCCTTCTTTTCACAGGTATTGCAAACGATTATCCTCTGAGTGAACATCTCAGCCGATTGTGCAGCGAATTAGTTGTAATGAAGTTTGCTGACCATCATCCGTACAGCATTCATGATATTGAGGAAATTACTCTAAAATATAACAACCTGCCTACCCAGAAAAAAATCATTATTACCACTGAAAAAGATATGATGCGGCTGAAAACACCAGTGCTGAGTACTAAGTTAAAGAATCTCCCGTTATTTTTCTTGCCGATGGAGGTTGATTTTCATGGAACTGACAAAGAAAATTTTGATAATGAGATAAGAAAATATGTTAAAAAAAATCAGAGAAACAATTGAATATCTTGAAAGCAGGATTTCAGAGAAGCCGGAAATCGGGATTATTCTGGGTACCGGCTTAGGTGGATTGGTAAATGAGATCGAAGTTCAGCATATTTTTCCATATGAGTTTATTCCAAACTTCCCGGTTTCGACAGTTGAAGGTCACCGCGGGCAATTGATTTTCGGAACCATGAATGGCAAAAACATTGTTGCGATGCAGGGCCGGTTCCACTACTATGAAGGCTATACCATGCAGGAAATCACATTTCCGGTCAGGGTCATGAAATTTTTGGGGATTAAGACCCTGATATTATCAAATGCCAGTGGCGGCGTTAACCCCGACTTTGAGGTGGGTGACATAATGGTTGTTGATGATCATGTTAACCTCATGAAAGACAACCCGCTCATTGGTCAGAATGAAGATGAGATCGGGACACGATTTCCGGATATGTGCCAGGCTTATGATCCCTATTTAATTGAACAGGCATGTTTAATCGCAGGTAAACATGGCATTAAACTTCAAAAGGGGGTTTATGCAGCGGTATCAGGCCCCACGTTCGAGACACCGGCAGAATATCGCTACATACGTACCATTGGAGCTGATGCAGTGGGTATGTCAACAGTTCCTGAGGTGATTACTGCCCGGCACATGGGACTGAAGTGTTTTGCCGTTTCGATTATTTCCGACCTTGGAGTTCCCGGAAAGATTGTGGAAATTTCCCACAAACATGTTATTGATGCGGCAAGTGCAGTTGAACCGCTGATGACCCGGATAATAAAAGAGCTGGTATTAGTATAACCGTCAATTGATCTGAATATCCAGGACTTTAAGTTTCCACCGGTCGCCAATTTTGCATCGTTTCTGTGACAATGACAATGAAATCAGGCTTCCCCCGATGAAAGCTCCGGATATATAAAGAACATCCGGTGTAAAGACCTGTTCATTGTTGATCAGGTGGTTTGCCACTATCACAGCGAAGATACCGGCACCAAAACACCCCAGGTAAACTGCAAAACGTTTTGGGAAAGAAAACTGCTTGTATACCGATCCAACTTCTGTCAGCCGAACATCAAACGGCCGAAGTTCTGAAATCGAAATTATGCTGTCGCGGATTGACCAAAGCTTTCCCTTCAAAAGCGTGTCTTGTTTTGAAACCCTTATTTTTAAATAATCACCAGCATGATAAAAGTATTTCCGGGAAGTCCCTATTTTTTCAACCATCAGGGTTTTTTGGGAAAAAACGGTGACTGCAATCAAATACAGGGCCAGGAAGGAGATTGCTTTTTTCATCTTTTTTGGGTAGTGTAAATATAGTAAAAAATAAAATTGTTGATAAATAAAATCCGGACGTGAAGGATTTCAAAACCGGAATAGACCTAATTTTGGCACATGGAAGAAAAGAACACCAGAAAGCGGGCCCGTCAAACCGGGCTCAACGAGATTGTATATGAGCATGGCAAAATTCCGCCCCAGGCAATTGATCTGGAAGAAGCTGTGCTTGGGGCCATGATGCTTGAAAATGACCGGTTGGCCGAAGTCATTGAAGTGCTGAAGCCTGCGGTGTTTTATAAAGAGAATCACCAGATTATCTTTTCTTCCATACAGCGACTCTTCGCTCAAAATGAACCTGTCGACATTCTGACAGTGACCGAGGAGTTGCGTAAATGCGGAGAACTCGATGTTGCCGGCGGTCCCTATTTCATTACCATGCTGACAAACCGAATTGCCTCGGCTGCCAATATTGAATTTCATTCCAGGATCATTTTACAAAAATTTATCCAACGTGAGCTTATCCGGGTTTCATCCGAGATTATCAAGGATGCTTATGAAGACACAACTGATGTGTTTGATCTTTTAGACAAGGCTGAAACCGGCCTGTTTTCAATCAGTGAAAGCAGCATTGGCAAATCATACATGGACATGCAGTCCATCATTAAGGAGGCAATCAAGGAGATAGCAGCCGGAAGGAACCAGGAGGGCAAATTACGTGGTGTAGGATCCGGATTTACTGAGCTGGACAGAATTACCTCTGGCTGGCAAAAGTCGGACCTGATCATTATTGCCTCGCGTCCCGGTATGGGTAAGAGCGCCTTCGCGCTGACCATGGCACGCAATGCAGCCATCGATTTTAAGAAACCTGTTGCCGTTTTCTCCCTTGAAATGTCTTCAGTCCAGCTTGTAACCCGGCTCATGTCGAGTGAAACTGAGATCCCGCAGGAAAAACTCCGTAAGGGATCAATGGAAGATCATGAGTGGGCCCAGTTAAACACCAAGATCACACCACTCATCGATGCCCCTCTTTATATTGATGACACCGCGGCATTATCCGTTTTTGACCTTCGCGCCAAATGCCGACGATTAAAGGCACATCACGACATCCAGATGGTGATTGTCGATTATCTTCAACTTATGCAGGGAAGCCAGGATACCAGGGGCAACCGCGAGCAGGAGATAAGCAGTATTTCCAGGGCATTGAAAACCCTTGCAAAGGAACTGGACCTTCCGGTAATTGCCTTATCTCAGTTAAGCCGTGCATCAGAAAAACGTTCATTGGCAGCTAAACCCATCCTTTCCGACTTACGTGAATCCGGTTCAATTGAGCAGGATGCCGATATGGTGCTCTTTATCTATCGCCCTGAATACTATAAAATTGATGTGGATGAAAGTGGTGATTCCACATCGGGGGTGGCCGAAATTATCATTGCAAAAAACAGGAACGGTCCTTTGAAAGATGTCAGGATCAGGTTTGTTTCCAAGTATGCCAAATTTGTCGATGCTGAAATTGACTATACCCCGATCAGCACAATTCCTTCCAATGCTTCGTTTGATGGTTCCTTGAGAACGCGCACCGTGATGTCGAAAATGAATGATGATGAGAAGCATGAAACGCCATTTTAATCAAAAAGGGGTTCTACTCTTTTTTCTTTTTCTTTACCTGACAGTGCTCCCAGCACGCGCTGCTTTTTTGTTCATACCGATGGATGAAACACAAAAGAACCACTTAAAAGCATATGGAATTGCTTTTTGGGTGCTGCAAAAAGAGGTGGAGGTGAGTTGGCTATTAAATTACCGTGGAGGCAGTTTCATGTTTCCCTATAACAAAACACTTGAATCGGAATGTACGATCCGTGGCGTCAGCTATCAGATCATCGCCGATGCACAAGCCGCAGCCATATTGCAGGAGATATCAGATCCGCAGGTAAATATGGAAAATATTAAACTCCATAAAGTACCCAGGATCGCGGTTTATTCACCAAAAAATAAACTCCCCTGGGATGATGCTGTTACGCTCGTTCTTACTTACGCAGAGATTCCCTACGATATACTATACGATGAAGAGATTATTGGAGGAGCATTGCCAATGTACGACTGGCTGCATCTTCATCATGAAGATTTCACAGGCCAGTACGGAAAATTCTGGGCCGCCTATAAAAACTTTCCCTGGTACCGCGAAGATGTTGCCTCCCAGCAGGAGAGTGCACAGAAACTAGGATTCAGTAAAGTTTCGCAAATGAAACTGGCCGTAGCACTGAGAATTCGTGATTTTGTTGCAGGGGGTGGATACCTTTTTTCAATGTGTTCGGCACCTGATAGTTACGATGTTTCATTGTCGGCAGAAGGTATTGACATCTGTGATGTAATGTTTGACGGCGATGCGCCTGATCCCAATGCACAGGCAAAATTGAATTATGATAATTGTTTCGCCTTCGAAAAATTCACCCTCCGGACAAATCCAAATGAATATGAGATTTCATCGATTGATGTTACCGAAACAAGGCCAAAAAACATCACAAAGGAAAACGATTATTTCTCCCTGTTTGATTTCTCGGCCAAATGGGATCCTGTACCGAGTATGCTTTGCCAGGATCATGAAACCCTGATTCGGGGCTTTATGGGTCAAACAACTGCATTTAACAAAAATTATATTAAATCAAATGTAATTTTACTTGGTGAGACCAAATCGCTGAATGAAGCACGATATATTCACGGAGATTTCGGAAAGGGTACCTGGACTTTCCTTGGAGGTCATGATCCGGAGGACTATCAGCACCTGGTAGGAGATCCGCCAACCAATCTCAACCTTCATCCCAATTCCCCCGGATACAGGTTGATTCTCAATAATATTCTTTTCCCGGCTGCAAAAAAGGAAAAGAGGAAAACCTAAGGCTTCCGGTTATAAATTTCATTGGAATAGGAAAAATCGTTCACCTCATCCGGGGGAAAATCCTCTTTGGATTCAAGGATCCATTGCGTAGGATCAATTTCAGGAAAAAAAACATCCGCATCAAATGATTTATTTACCCGGGTCAGGTAGAGACGATCGGCGACTGGAAGAAATTGTCTGTAAACAGATGCTCCGCCAATAATAAAATTTTCTTCATCCTGATGGCATTTTGCAATGGCATCATCGATCGAATAGGCCATTTCACAACCCGCTATCAGCTCTCCAATGATGTCAGTAATCACTATATTCCTGCGATTGGGTAATGGCCTCCGCGGTAGCGACTCATAGGTTCGCTTTCCCATAACCACAGGATGGCCGCTGGTAATGCGTTTAAATCGTTTCAAATCTTCAGGAATATGCCAAAGGAGGTCGTTGTTTTTCCCGATGCCCCGGTTTTCAGCTAAAGCTACTATAATTGAGATCATATTATAAAATTCAAAAGGCAAAATTCAAAAGACAAAATGCAAAATAAAAACAAAAAAAAAGAGGTTGTTATATAGCGATATCACCTTTGATATGCGGGTGGGAATGATAATTGATCAGTTGAAAATCTTCAAACCGGAATTCACCGATATCTCTGATATCAGGGTTTAAAAGCATTTGGGGCGGTGATAACGGTTCCCTGGTCAGTTGCAATTTTACCTGATCCAGATGATTCAGATATATGTGGGCGTCTCCAAGTGTATGAATGAATTCTCCGGGACGGAGGCCGGTTACCTGTGCCATCATCAAAGTAAGCAATGCATATGAGGCTATATTAAAGGGCACACCAAGAAAAATATCACAACTACGCTGGTACATCTGACAGGAAAGTTCACCGTTGGCCACATAAAACTGAAACAGAAGGTGACAAGGCGGCAAGGCCATCTGATCAAGATAGCCAACATTCCAGGCACTCACGATGTGCCGTCGTGAATCGGGGTTATTACGGATTGAATCCACAACCTGCCTTACCTGATCAATATGTGATCCGTCAGGTTTCGGCCATGAGCGCCATTGGTATCCGTAGATCGGTCCCAACTCTCCTTGTGGATCAGCCCATTCGTTCCATATTGTTACTTTATTATCAGCAAGATACTTGATATTGGTTGCACCCTGCAGAAACCAAAGCAATTCATGCAAAATTGAACGCAGATGCAATTTTTTCGTAGTAAGCAGCGGGAAATTCTGCCGCAGATCGAACCGCATCTGGTATCCAAAAACGCTGATTGTGCCGGTACCGGTACGGTCTTGTTTTTGAATACCATTATTCAAGACATGTTCGAGGAGGGAGAGGTATTGTTTCATGATTAAATAGCGAGGTAGTGAGGCGGCGAGATAGCGAAATTCAGAAATTGCGATATTATTGATTTAGTGAATAACTGTGGATGCAAATGCTTCTTTGTCATGCTTATGCCGGAAAAGAATTGCGAACAAAACTGCAACAACAAGGGAATACGCTGCAAAAGCAAACCAGATTCCCTTCCAGTCAAATGTACCGTCACCCAGGGTAAAATAGTTGTCAATCACAATTCCGCTCAACCGGCTGCCAAGGAACGCTCCGAAGCCATTGGTCATCATCATGAAAAGTCCCTGGGTGCTGGCCCTGATTCCCGGTTCACTTTGAGTTTCAACGAAAAGAGAGCCTGAAATATTGAAGAAATCAAAAGCCAGACCATAAATAATGCAGGAAAGAATAATCATCCAAAGACCTGCTCCCGGATCGCCAAGGCCAAAAAGTCCAAACCGTAAAACCCATGCAACCATACTGAATATCATCACCTTTTTTATTCCGAATTTTCTCAGAACAAAGGGTATGGTAAGGATAAAAAGTGTTTCGGATATCTGGGAAATTGACATGATGATTGCAGGGTATTTAACAGCTATCAAATCTTTGAACGCTGGTATCCTGGCAAAATCATGTAAAAAAGTGTCACCATAAGCATTGGTTAATTGAAGAGAAGCACCCAGCAACATGGCAAAAATAAAGAAGACAGCCATTTTTGTGTTTTTAAACAGGGCAAAGGCATTTAACCCAAGTGCATCAATGAACGATTTTTTATATCCGTGACCAAGTGGAGGACACTTTGGTAAGGTAAAGGAATAAATACCCAGAATCAGCGACGCAGCTGAAGCGACATAAAACTGTGCCGCTGATTTTTCAAGTCCTGTAAGGCTGATAATCCATAATGCCACGATAAAGCCGATTGTTCCCCAAACCCTGATGGGGGGATATTCTTTAATGATATCCAAACCGTTACTTTTTAATGTTGAGTAGGCCACCGTAATGCCGAGTGCAATGGTGGGCATATAGAAGATCATATTTATCAACATGATCCAGAACATTGTGGAAGGATCATTCACCTTCGGCACCATAAAAAGAATTCCGGCAGCAATTATATGAAACAATCCGTAGAGTCTTTCTGCGTTGATCCATCTATCAGCAATAATCCCGGCAATGGCAGGCATAAACAGGGAGGCAATGCCCATGGTTGAAAAAATTGCGCCAAACTCTGTTCCAGACCAATGATTTGTTTGAAACCAATAGGCCCCAATGGTCAGGAGCCAGGAACCCCAGATAAAAAATTGTAAAAAATTAAGCAGAATTAGCCGTTGTTTTATTGCCATGAGTTGTAAATTAAGTAAGGTAGGGTTGGTATAGCGCCTGTTATTTCCGTTTGTTCAATTCATCCCTTATTTTGGAAGCTTTTTCATATTCTTCTTTCTCGATGGCGCTTTGGAGCATTTCCCGGAGTTCAGCTTCTGTTGCATCAGGGAATGAGATTTGTTCACCTGTTTCATTTTCAGATTTTTGATCATCCGGCTTCATCATTTCAGCTTCTTCCTCCATCAGGATACCGGCGGCTACCATAATGCTTTCGTAGGTAAATACCGGGCAATTGAACCGCAGGGCAAGAGCGATGGCATCTGATGTACGTGAATCGACCTCCTGTTCCTGGGCACCATCGGTACAAACCAATTTGGCATAAAAAACACCTTCGCTGAATTTATTGATCACCACTTCCGTGACTTCAATATGATAAACGTCTGCAAAGGCTTTAAAGAGATCGTGGGTCAGCGGGCGGGGTGTTCTGATTTTTTCAAGTTCAATGGCAATGGCCTGTGCTTCGAATCCACCAATAATAATTGGTAAACGCCGCTTTCCGTCCCGTTCACCCAGGATAAGTGCATAGGCCCCGCTTTGCGACTGGCTGTATGACATTCCAATGATATCCAACCTGATTTTTTCCATCTGTAATATCCGGGTATTTACTAAATACAAACCTACGGGAATTTTACGGAACAGACAAAAAGATATGTAAAAATTCTCTGTTTTCTCAAAATTCTGTTTATTTTTGTGAAAACTACAAATAATTAAATAGGTGCATATGAAAAGAACCATTACGTTTCTCACGGCTTTGCTTTTGCCATTCCTGACCATGGCAAGCGAAGCAAATCTGGTAATTCCTGCCGGTATCAAAGATCAATCGCTTCTTTACTGGGGTTTCCTGATCACTTTTGCAGGTTTTATGTTTGGATTATTCCAATTTCTCAAAGTAAAGAAGATCGGTGCACATAAATCCATGCTGGATGTTGCACAGGTGATTTTCGAAACCGCAAAAACCTATCTTGTACAGCAAGGAAAGTTCCTCATGATCCTTTTTGCTTTTATTGGGGCTGCGGTGGCATTTTATTATGGATGGCTCTCGGAACCGAGTTTTGGCATCGGTGGTGTATTGATGATCCTGGGATGGGCTGTTGTCGGCATCCTTGGTTCATACAGTGTAGCATGGTTTGGAATCAGGATGAATACACTGGCCAATGCACGCATGGCATTTGCATCGCTGGAGAGGAAACCAATCAAACTTTTAAACATTCCGTTAGATGCCGGGATGAGTATTGGTGTAGTGCTTATTTCGCTGGAATTGATCATGATGTTGATCATTTTAATGTTTGTGCCGGGTGAATATGCCGGCGCCAGCTTTATCGGTTTTGCCATTGGCGAATCACTGGGCGCTTCAGCCTTAAGAATTGCCGGCGGTATTTTTACAAAGATCGCTGACATTGGTTCTGACCTTATGAAGGTAATCTTCAAAATCGGGGAAGATGACCCCAGAAATCCCGGAACCATTGCTGATTGTGTTGGCGACAATGCCGGTGACAGCGTGGGCCCAACCGCAGACGGTTTTGAAACCTATGGTGTTACAGGTGTTGCCCTGATTACGTTCATCGTGCTTGCGGTGGCTGAGCCGGCTTACCAGGTCCAGTTGCTTTCCTGGATTTTTGTGATGAGGATTTTCATGATCATCACCTCCATCGTTTCATTCTGGATCAATGGCGCAATAAGCAAAGCGAAATACAGCAATGTTGATGATCTTGATTTCGAAAAACCTCTGACTTCCTTGGTTTGGATCACGTCTATTTTATCGATTGCTGTCACTTTTGCTATTAGCTACCTGACCATCCGGGAACTGCCGAACGATCTCTGGATCATCCTTTCGGTCATTATCAGTGCCGGAACCCTTGGTGCGGCTTTGATTCCAGAGTTTACAAAACTATTCACCAGTCCAAAATCAACCCATGTTAATGAGGTAGTTGTAGCATCACAGGAGGGTGGAGCATCGCTCAACATCCTTTCAGGACTTGTGGCCGGAAATTTCAGCGCCTTCTGGCAGGGCATGGTATTTTTCCTGCTGATGTTCATTGCATACTTTGCAAGTACGTTCATTGTACCCGGGTTCATGATCTATCCTTCTATTTTTGCATTCGGGCTGGTTGCCTTCGGAATGCTTGGCATGGGACCGGTAACCATCGCTGTTGACAGTTATGGTCCTGTTACTGACAATGCCCAATCCATTTATGAATTATCGCTGATCGAGGAAATCCCCGGTATTTCTGCTGAAATTGAACGGGATTTTGGGTTTAAACCTGACTTTGAAAAATCGAAACATTATCTTGAAGCAAATGATGGAGCCGGTAATACATTTAAGGCAACAGCAAAGCCGGTTTTAATCGGTACTGCCGTTGTAGGCGCCACCACCATGATTTTTTCGCTGATCCTGGTCATTAAAAAATCCCTGGGAATCGAACCCGAACAAGTTCTGAACCTGCTGAACCCATACACCATCTTAGGATTCTTATTAGGTGGCGCCGTCATTTACTGGTTTAGCGGCGCATCCATACAGGCTGTTACAACAGGTGCAAGCCGCGCTGTGGCCTATATCAAGAATAATATTAATCTTGATCCCAATGCTCCGAAAAAAGCAGACACTGCCAAATCAAAAGAGGTGGTTCAAATCTGCACTGTTTACGCTCAAAAAGGGATGTTAAATATTTTTATTGCCATTTTCTCCTTTGCATTGGCTTTTGCTTTTCTTTCATCTCCAACGGGCTTAACTGATTCTATGACTGGTGAAGAAAAGCTTAATTATGCTTTACCTGTTTCACTTTTCGTCAGTTACCTGATTTCGATCGCATTTTTCGGCTTATATCAGGCTATTTTTATGGCCAATGCAGGCGGAGCCTGGGATAATGCAAAAAAGGTAATTGAAGTGGACATGAAAGAAAAAGGGACGGAACTTCATGCTGCCTCAGTTGTTGGTGATACCGTGGGAGATCCATTTAAAGACACCTCATCAGTGGCAATGAACCCGATCATCAAGTTTACGACGCTATTCGGACTTCTGGCAATGGAAATTGCATTATCTGTGCATTTCAGGCCAATGGCTCATTATATCGGACTAGTATTTTTTGCGATTGCGCTGTATTTCGTTTACCGCTCATTTTATAAAATGCGTATTAAAGATTAACCTTCAATTACTTGCAAGATTGAGGCTGTTGGAATATTTCTGGCAGCCTCTTTTTTTATTTACGATTTACGATTTACGAATGACGAATGTGGGTTAAAATTCAATTTTCGAGGCAACCTTTTCGAGGTCTTGTGTTACCTTTATGCAGGATATTGAATTCACGTGGAGGAAACCCTTATTAAAAAAGCAATCGCCAGGGAAGCCAGCGCCATTGAAGCGTTATATGATCGCTTTGCTCCAAAATTCCTGGGCATCTGCTATCGATATTGCGGGAACCGCGAAGATGCCGAAGATGTTCTCCACGATGGGTTCATTAAAATCATCCAGAATCTTGATAAATTCAAAATCCGTTCCGATGGCTCATTTGAAGCCTGGATGAAACGGATTATTGTCAACACTGCACTTAATTCTTTGCGTGACCGGGCTAAGGAGAAAGGATTTATTGATATAGATCCTATTATTGATAAACTTGATCTCCAGGAGGAGGAGGTGTTCAATCCTGATGAGTTATACCAATTGATCGGACAAGAGAAAATCATGGAATTGGTTTGCACATTGCCGACCGGTTACAGGATGGTTTTCAACATGTATGTATTTGAACAGTATAGTCATAAAGATATAGCCTCCAGTCTCCAATGCTCAGAGAGCACTTCTAAGTCACAACTTTCGAAAGCCCGGGCCATGCTCAGAAAAAAACTGGATCAACTGGTTAAAATTAATTCAAAAATTACCTATGAAAAAGTATAATCATCCGATTGATGACTTCTTCAGGGAAAACCTCAAGGATCACCAGATAGCGCCTTCAGATGCTGCCAAACAGGCTTTCCTGAAGGAGGCCCTCCATGTGCACCGGCCAGTAAAGAAAGGAAGAAATGGCTTATTCCTTCTTTCAGTATTGCTGGTTCTGGTTAGTACCGGCATTATTTTTTGGACCATCACCTCAGATAAAACCACTACAGTCACAGACAAGCCTTTAACCCATCCGGTTTTATTGACAAAACCAGAAAACCAGGCGACCGGAGCGAATTATAAAAGAAATTCAGAAACGACATCCCTAAAAAGCAATAACGGATTACAGAACAATTCAACGAATACTCAGTCTGCTCCGGTCAAGACAAATCAAAAATCCATAGAACGGATATCCCCCCTGAAAACTGAACCAATCCAAAATACTGAGAAATCACTAAATCAGGTGACTGAGCAACCTCCCATGGTTAAGGCAACTGATCAACACCCTGTACCAAATGTTTACACAAGCGGTATCACATCCACTGAGAACAGTTTGCGAAAGATAGATGAAACAATAACCCCCGGCGTCACAGACAGTGTAAACTATGAAACTCCGAAAACCCCTTATTCCGGAAATGTCACAGTGATTACTAACCAGGGCTCCGCCACCACACACTATTCGAGCGAAACAGAAGTAGCCAGAGATGTTGCCGTAAGGAGTAACCACTGGATTCCCTCCATCGGATTTTACTATGCCCCGGAATTAATGTTCAATACATTGGATGGCAGTAAATTTGTCAGCAATTTCGGACTGGAAGGAATTTTTATTTTTGAGAGGTTTTCGGTCCGTACAGGAGCCGGGTTATCCATTGCGAAGGGAACGAATGAGCTTATTGTGGAGTACAATGACTACCTGGGTGCTTATAACAAACTTGACTCCATGCAACTTACATGGAACGATCCGGTAAAGCAGTATATTCCAAAGTATTATATGTCGCATGAAGATGTTTGGGATAGTTTACTTAAATCCGATTATCCAAAAGTTGTAAAAAGATATACCTATCTGCAAATTCCGATGATCCTTGGGTATGAAGTCTGGCAAACCGAAACCGTTTCCATCGGGGTACGGATCGGGCCTGTATTGTCTGTCCTGCTGGCTTCCAAAAATCTGTCGGGAGAATACGATCCAGGCTCAAAACGGATTTACAGTATCAACGATATTGCACCCGGGCAAGTGAACCTGAACTGGCAATTACTTGGAGGATTTACTTTTTCTGTTCGCCTCAGCAATATGTTACGTATTGAAATTGAACCTGATGCGAGGTATTATTTTAATTCTGTCTATGAAAAACCTGTAAATAACACCAAACCCTGGTCGATAGGTATCCGTGCGGCCTGCATTATAAAATTTTAAAAAATTTCAGATTTCCAGGCAACCTTTTACAATGAATGGGTTTAATAATCAACAACCTTCAAGAACCAGGTTCATTTGTTAACTTTTTCTACAATGCAAAAAAAAACCAATAAAAAAAACAAAAAGAAATCACAGATTATTAATCAGTTATTAAACCTTTTTCATCATGAGAAAATTATTTCTTCAGATTTTATTTCTGTTCCTGGTACTTCCCGCCATATCGCAGGTCAATGTGATCATAAATGGGACTTTAACTGATACTGCCGGGTATGCGATTTCAAACCATGCCGTGACCATCAGTGCCGATTCCGTTACCGGGTGGTTTTTCTACAAAACTGTTTACACGAATAACAGTGGATATTATTATGATACAATACCTGTCCCAGGCAACATAAGTCAGGGAATCCTGTTTGTAAGCACGCTGGATTGCATGGGCATCCTTCACCAGACAGTTGTAACTTTTGAACCAATACCAGCAACTATAACGGTAGATTTTTCAATCTGCAATGCAAACAGTCCATGCCAGGCCGACTTTACCAGTTATCACATGCAAGGACTAACGGTCCAATTCATGGATGCCTCAGCAGGTGGCGGTGACGCACGGTACTGGTCATTCGGCGATGGAGTCACCTCCACCCAACTCAATCCTATACACACCTATTCGCAATCCGGTGATTATAATGTACTCCTGATCATCGGTACCCCGAATGTGCCCTGCTACGACAGCATTATCAAAAGCATCCATGTGTGGGATTCGCTTGGCGGACCGTGTAACGCTTCATTCGCGGTCTATCCCGATTCGAATGCCCTTTACGCTTATCAGTTCATCGATCTGTCAGCAGGAAACATCACCAACTGGTATTGGAACTTTGGAGACGGAATTACCTCTGATCTGCAAAACCCATCCCATGTTTATACTGAACCCGGGATTTATTCAGCTTGCCTGAGCATCCACGGCAACGACAGTTCCTGTTTCGATTTCACCTGCGATACGATAATCGTCGGCAGCCCGGCTCCCTGTAATGCAGCGTTCTCCTATTATCATTTTCAGACAGATCCCCTGACGATACATTTCAATAACGCCTCAGTGGGTGGTAATGGAGTCAATTTATGGAATTTCGGTGACGGAGCTTCTTCTACAGAGGAAAATCCAATCCACACATACCAGCAGACCGGTCAATATTTCGTTGGATTGAGCATCGGGGACAGCGCTTCAGGGTGTTTTGCCTACACCTATGAACTAATCCAGGTGGGAGATTCGATTGCCGAACCATGCGAGGCTGCATTCACAGCCTATCCGGATTCGAATTCCAGTTATTACTATCAATTCATAGATCAGTCGTCGGGGAACATCACCAACTGGAGCTGGAATTTCGGTGACGGGATGTCCTCTGAACTGCAAAATCCCACCCATGGATATGTTGAACCAGGACTTTATGCGGTTTGCCTGAGCATCCAGGGTGCCGACAGCATTTGTTCCGATATTTACTGCGATACGATCGTTGTAGGGAACACACCCACATGCAACGCAGAGTTCTCCTATTTTCAGCCTGCTGCCCGAATGGTATATTTCACCAATACATCCACCGGTGGCAATGGGATCTATTCATGGAATTTCGGAGATGGCACTTTCTCAACAGAAACAAGTCCTGTCCATATCTTTCCATCCGGCGGACTGTATATTGTCGGATTAACCATCGGGGACAGTCTCTCTTCCTGTTTTGATTTTACCTCCGCAGTAGTAAATGTCTGGGATTCAACAGGCGGGGCAGGTTGCCATGCTGCATTCAGGATCGATTCCGACAGTCTGAACCCAACCTACACTTTTCATTTCATTGATCAGTCTACCGGGAATATCATTTCAAGACTGTGGGATTTCGGGGATGGATCAACATCAACCGAACAAAATCCAATCCACACCTATTCGGCAAACGGCACCTATGATGCCTGTCTCACGATACACGGGGCCGACAGCAGCTGCTACGACGTAACCTGTAAAACCCTGGCCATCGGAACATCACCGGCCTGTCATGCTGAATTCACCTACTACAGTGATTCGCTAAATTCGGAATTTGTCATACAGTTCCTTGACCAATCAACAGCAGGGACAGGTTCCATTTCCTCCTGGTTCTGGCAATTCGGCGACGGGACAACTTCCAATCTGCAGAATCCCGTACACACTTATCAGGCTACGGGCGTATACCTGGCAACTCTTACCATCCAGGGTGCTGACAGTGCGTGCTTTGATTACACCACTGATTCAGTTTTTGTCGGAACCGGCCCAGGTTGTCATGCCTATTTCACCTATACGATCGATCCGCCACCCGGGAATCGTACTGTTATCTTTACAGATCTTTCACTCAGCCTTCCGACATCCTGGTTATGGAATTTCGGCGACGGAACTGCCGATACTGTTCAGAACCCGGTTCACACCTATGCCGCACCCGGCACATACAACGTTTGCCTGCAAATAACGGATAATAACTGTACCAGTACTTTCTGCCAGGACGTGGCGCTATATGACAGTTCCTATTTCCATGTGATTTACGGGCAGGTATTTGCAGGTAATTTCCCGGTTCCCATGGGGATGGCCATGATTTTCGCTGTGGACACAACCGGCAACCCGGAGCCATATTTTGCAGTATGTCCGGTTGATTCAAACGGCGTCTATTATTTCACGATGGTTCCCGATGGCAGTTATTACATTCTTGCCACTCCGTTTGACTCTAATGGTTATCTGCCAACCTATTATGGCAATTCAATCAACTGGGAGCAGGCCACCCTCATTACGCTGGGAACTGCGAACAATCCTTACAACATCAACCTTGTTCCCTCGAACCAGATGTCGCCCGGACCGGGTTCCGCATCGGGTCAGATAAACACGGGTGACATGCCAGCGACATTGATCGATATGATTAATATGATATTGATGAACGCCGAGAGCCAGGCAATCGGGTTCACACCTGTTACATCAAGCGGCACCTTCGATTTTTCAACCCTGGCATATGGAACCTATTATCTGCATGCCGAGATGCCAGGGATCACGAGCGACTATGTTATGGTTAATATAACGCAGGAGAATCCACATGTTATAATCAACATGACCTTTATCGGGAACAGCATTATGGGAGTTAATGGGGAGAGATCAATCGTTCAGTCCTGGAAAGCCTATCCAAATCCAATGAATGAGAAGGTATCGATTAGCCTGGAAATGAAGGAACCGGCACAAATTCAGGTTGAAATCTTTGATATGACCGGTCATCTAAGGATAATGCGTGAAGATATGGTCAATCGTGGCAGTAATACAATCGAAATGTCGACCGCCGCCCTTCCAGTCGGTATCTATTTACTGAGAATTCATTCAGGAGATGGCCTGAACATCAGTACTAAACTAGTAAAAACCAATTAGAATTCCATTACTCTTACGTAAAAGCCGTCTTGAATATTCAGGGCGGCTTTTTTGTTTTCATGTCCGCTCCTGCCACCCTGTCAGGGTGGTGTACCCTGACAGGATGCTTCTTATCTCTTATTTGTTTATTTTTTCACAAACTTTTGATACTTTTGCGATTCAATCGATAATCCTCAAAAAACTTATTATATGATCCAAAACAACTTTGCCAGAAGGCACAACGGTCCATTCGGAGATGAGATTAAAAACATGTGTGAAAAAATCGGCGTCAATTCCATCGATCAGCTTATTGATCAAACAGTTCCATCTTCAATCCGGATGAAAGAATCACTGAATCTGCCCAATGGGATGAATGAATATCAATACCTGAACCATATAAAATCAATCGGGAATAAAAACAAATTATTTAAAAGTTTTATCGGATTAGGTTATTACGATACCATAGTTCCTGCAGTTATCCTGAGGAATATTCTTGAAAACCCGGGCTGGTACACCGCCTATACACCTTACCAGGCAGAAATTTCGCAGGGAAGGCTTGAAGCATTGTTGAATTTTCAAACCATGGTATGCGACCTCACGGCGATGCCAATTGCTAACGCATCGCTACTTGACGAAGGAACCGCAGCTTCTGAGGCAATGATCATGCTTTTCAACAGCCGTTCACGGGATGCTGTGAAACGGGGGGCCAACAAGTTCTTTGTTTCCAAAAACCTCTTTCCGCAATCGATCGATGTGATTCGCACCCGTGCAGTTCCCCTGGGGATTGAACTTATTATCGGGAAACAGCATGAATTCACTTTCAATGATATGGTATTCGGCTGCGTTATTCAATATCCAAACCAGCGCGGCATCGTATGCGATTTTTCTTCATTTGTTGAAAAAGCACACCAGGCAGGCGCTATGGTAGCTGTGGCCGCCGACCTGTTAAGCCTCACCCTTCTGACCCCTCCGGGTGAATGGGGTGCCGATATCGTTTTCGGATCAACCCAGCGTTTTGGTATTCCAATGGGATACGGTGGTCCTCATGCAGCTTATTTTGCCACCCGTGATGAGTATAAACGTCAGATGCCCGGCCGTATCATCGGCGTTTCAGTAGACGCCAATGGAAACCGTGCACTGCGTATGGCGCTTCAAACCCGCGAACAGCATATCAAACGAGAGAAAGCGACTTCAAACATCTGTACATCCCAGGTATTGCTTGCCGTGATGGCCGGCATGTACGCCGTGTATCATGGGCCCAAAGGACTGCGCCAGATTGCCCGTCACATCAACATACTTACCGGAGTTTTATCGCAGGAAGTTAAGAAATATGGCTTTAAACAGATTAACGACTATTTCTTTGACACCGTTGTGATTGAATTACCGGATGGCGTCTCAGCAGAAGCAATTCGTACTGATGCCCTTGCACATTCCATGAACCTCAGGTTCATCGATACAAATCGGATTGGCATTAGCATTGATGAAACAACGGCGCTTTCAGACATCAATACACTGGTTGGGATCTTTGCCAAAGCCAATGGAAAAACCTACGCAGAATTTGTGTGCAACCCTGCCGAGTGTGAACTGATCACTACGATTCCACAACACTTGACACGCACTTCTGATTTCCTGACCCATAAAGTGTTTAACAGCTATCATTCCGAAACGGAGCTGATGCGTTATATCAAAAGACTGGAAATCAAAGATCTGGCGCTCAATCGTTCAATGATTCCCCTCGGCTCATGCACCATGAAACTAAATGCGGCCTCGGAATTATTCGCTCTCAGCTACCCGGAATTTGGAGGGATTCACCCGTTTGTTCCCAAAGACCAGGCTGAAGGATACCAGTTTCTTATTGAAGAGCTTGCCAAAGACCTTGCGATCATAACCGGATTTGATTCGGTATCATTCATGCCCAACTCAGGAGCTGCAGGTGAATATGCAGGTTTGATGGTGATCCGTCAGTATCATATCGCCAACGGGCAGGAACACCGGGATGTATGCATCATTCCATCTTCGGCGCATGGCACCAATCCTGCCAGCGCCGCCATGGCGGGTATGAAGGTAGTTGTTGTAAAATGCGATGAGAAGGGGAACATCGATGTCACAGATCTTCGCGAAAAAGCATTGCAATACAAGGATACATTGTCGGCTCTGATGGTTACCTATCCTTCGACCCATGGTGTGTTCGAGGAAGAGATCCTGGATATCATATCCATCATTCATGAAAACGGCGGACAGGTTTACATGGATGGCGCCAATATGAACGCTCAGGTTGGCCTGACCAATCCCGGGTTGATCGGTGCTGATGTATGTCACCTGAATCTCCACAAGACCTTTGCCATCCCGCACGGTGGCGGCGGACCAGGCGAAGGTCCTATTGCAGTTGCAAAACACCTCACGCAATTTCTCCCCAGGCACGTTTTCGTTGAAACCGGAGGACAGAATGGCATAACCGCAGTTGCTTCTGCTCCTTATGGCAGCGCTTTGATCCTGACAATTTCATATGCCTACATCAAGCTCATGGGCGGTGGCGGACTGACCGAAGCCACAAAAATGGCCATTCTGAATGCAAATTACCTTAAATCATGCCTTGAGCCACATTACCCAATTCTTTATTCCGGAAAGAATGGCCGCTGTGCTCACGAGATGATTGTTGATTGCAATGGAATAAGCCGTCTCACCGGCATTGGCGCCATCGACATTGCCAAACGTTTGATGGACTACGGATTCCACGCTCCTACTGTAGCTTTTCCAGTTCATGGCACCCTGATGGTTGAACCCACGGAGAGCGAACCCTATTCAGAACTTAACCGTTTTATCGAAGCCATGGTTATGATCAAGGGAGAAATTGATGAAATTTCATCCGGTACGGCTGATAAAGCACTCAATGTGATCATGAAAGCGCCTCATACTGCGCAGATGGTCACAGCCGATGATTGGAATTTCCCCTACTCCCGCCAGAAAGCCGCTTTCCCGGTTGAATCATTGAAGGAAGACAAATACTGGCCGACAGTGACACGCATTGATGATGCTTTCGGGGACCGGAACCTGACTTGTACCGCCTGAGGTTATACGCAGCATTGCCAGGCAATCGGGAACATCTGAATAAATAATAGCACTCGATAACAGATTGCTGATGGCTGAAATTTTACTTTTTGGTTTTTCGTTATTTTATCCAAAATGAAGAACAGGTCCTGTATTGGTTCGATAATTATCATACTTACAGGGATCACTGTTTTTTCATACATAGCATACAAATCCACTGTTTCGTCTTTTACCCATGACGAAAGTTATACATATCTCCATTATGTATCTCAAAGTTTCATGGATATTATTTCCAATCAAGGAGCTTTTACCAACAATCACGTTTTGAATACATTATTCATGAAGTATTCGGAGAAACTTTTTGGAAATTCGGAAATTGCTTTAAGAATGCCAAATTTGCTGATGCTTGTGGTATTTTTATTTTATATATGGTTATTATTTCGGGGAGCTAATCCCGTTATTGCGATATCAATCTTTATGCTCATGTCAACGAACATTGCCATAACCGACTTTTTCGGCTTGGCAAGAGGATATGGCTTGTCAATCGGCTTTATGATCATGAGCATATATCATCTGATCTCATCATTCGATAACAATAAAAACAAACACCTAGTACTGTTTAACATTGCTGCACTCCTGGCCATATTAAGCAATTTCACGATGCTGAGTTATTATATTTCAGCTTTGTTGGTTTTCAATCTTATGCAATTCACCGAATCCCGATTTATCGACAAAGAAAAATTCAGCATATTCAAGACAAATAAAGTTAATATCATTCTCTTTTTTTTTCTATTGATTGTTCTTTATGAGCCAGTTAGAAAAGCGGTTAAGTTCAACTCTTTTGATTTTGGCGGAAAGCAAGGATTCGTAACAGATACGGTAACAGCACTCATTTATCATATTTTCACGAATGTGCAGTTAACCTCGGGTAGTATCTTACTGCTTCAAATTTCCATTTTGTCCCTTGTTTTACTTTCATTCATCATCATCCTTATAAACATAAACAATGCAAACAAGGAATTTTTCAGTCAAAACAGGGCTTTGATCATTGTTAATTTAATTATTCTGAGCATTGCAACAGAAACAATGTTACAGCATTACATTTTGAAAACCGATTATCTGGTTGGGCGTTTCTCATTATTTCTTCTTCCACTGTTGATCTTAAACTTTGGATTTCTACTCCAATACATGCTAAAATTCCGGTACCGGATTCTAATTCAGGGATTTGTTGTTATAATTGCCCTGTTATCTGTCTCCAACTTTTATACAAACAGGAATCTATATTCCTGTGCTGACTGGGGGTATGACATGGAGACTAAAAATGCTGTTGCTGCACTTGTCAGTTACCAGCAACATACGGGATTAAAACCGGCCAGCATTAAATTGGGGATCAATTGGATATTTGAACCAACAATCAATTATTATATTCAAACCAGGAAAATAAAATGGCTATTACCTGTTGACCGGAATGGTTTCACTGAAAGGGACGATTACCGCTATATCTTTAAAGAGGACACAGCGGCTTTGAAAATTAACCATGAAATCATTTTTTCATCAGAAAGAACTAACACCTTACTGATCAGGGTCTGGTGAACCTGCAAGGATTATTTTCAATTGGGTTTATAACCAAAGAAGGTGTCAACTGTAATTCAGGACACCTTCTTTTACCATAATTTATCGATTCTCAAAAACACTTCCCAATATTTTTCCCTTGTCATATCAGACCAATGAATTTGGTAGTAACGATATTGATATGTTTGAATTTGACAAACAACAATTAACAGTAAGATAATTCCTGCAAATATCCTTTTCAGCTTTTTAAGCCGAATTGAATGTAATGCGATTGCCAGTAAAATTATAAATAAGGGAATATATTCAACAAAGACCCTTGATGAGAAACTTCCGCCGTAATACCACATCCACCATGAAGAAAATACATAGGTGATCAGGATGAATGCGCCAAACCAGGTAAAAAATTGATACCGGGAGGATTTCCATAAAAAATACCCACCTGTCAGACTCAACAGGAACAACGGGGTGTAAAGGAATAGTCCCTTTTTATAACTAAGTAATATGTCAACTATCTGCGGATGAAGAAAATTAAATCCTTCACTCCCATATGAGTCAACAAAAAAGCTTCCCGTTGAAATTTTATAAATAATGAGTTGAATCGAGACAATGGCAAGGGATAAGAAAAACCCGGATATCAGATTCAAAGGTTTATTGAAAGCGCTGATAACTCCTTTTTTCAGGATATGAAAATCGCCTGCTGCGAATGGCCATATGACAATTATTAAGGCGTTTACTGGCCTGATAAGGATAATTACTCCCAGGATGAGCCCCAGTACCAGCAGATACTTTTTGCGAAAAGTGGAAAAATATTGCCTTGAATAAAAATAAAACATTGAAATGAAGGCAAAGGAATAGATGTGCGACATACCAGGTTCGCCGATGGTATAATAGAACAAGTTGGTTCCGAACACGGCGGCAAAAAGGACCAGTGATTTTTCCCATTCTTTGATATTATATCCTTTCAAAGTCGAATTCATGTAAAACAGTCCGATCAGAAGATAAAATAACGCAGATATATTGATGAAGATGTGATATAATTTTGAATAGCCATCGGCATTAAAATCCAACAGGTAACTCATTGTGTGAGCGATCAGGAAAAAAGGCAGTTCCGCCAGCGCAGTTCCGCAATAATACTTGTTGATAATCTTTCCATTTGCACTTGACCTGTAATCATAATACAAGTTCTTGTCATAATACTTCTCTGTTTCAATTAAATTAAAAAAATCAAAATTCAAATCATGATAAATAAATATTGCCGGCAAATAGGCATAATATCCTTTGGCATCTGATTCGATAATGTCCTTCCATCTATCCTTTCCCCAATTTAGATTGGAGGAAACAACAGTCATTATCAGCATTATGAAGCCGATGGTAATGTTCGAGAAAGTTGGCCGATGTTTCATCAGTTAATTATCTTGATATCAATGGTTGATCAGCATTCCATATTTCCACCCCGGACGCGAACAGACTATTTCTGCTGTTTTACCCATCCTGATATTTCTTCAATGGCTGATTTTGCCTGTTTCAGGATGCCCAGGTAACTAACGAACCCATGGATCATCCCTTCATACACCGACAGACATACATTGACACCCTCCTGTTCCAGCCGCTTCGCATAGGCAATTGCCTCATCGCGAAGCGGATCGTAGCCTGAAACAATCACAATGGAAGATGGGAGACCTGAAAGACTCGTTGCTCTAAGAGGAGAGACATACGGATTTCCAGAATCCTCCTCAGAATTGAGGTACTTATCCCAGAACCAGATCAAGGCATCCTTCGTGAGACTATAGCCATTGGCAAATTCAAAAAAGGAATTTTTTTCGGGTTTATAATAATCGGTCACAGGGTAGATTAGTATCTGGCCTTTTATAGCGGGACCACCTTGGTTGAAAATCCGCATGGCTGTGACTGCTGCAAGATTTCCGCCGGCGCTGTCTCCTGCCAGAAATATCCGGCCCGGGTCCCCATGCAATGTTGCAATTTTTCCAGAAACCCATTTTGTCGCTGCAAGGCAGTCGTCGGTTGCGGCCGGGAATTTATATTCGGGTGACCGCCTGTAATCTACTGAAACCACCACACATCCTGACAGTGCACAAAGGTGAGAACAGATTGGATCGTATGCATCCAGGTCGAAAAGCACCCAACCCCCACCATGGAAAAACAGAATGACCGGATAGGGCCCTAAACCTTCAGGTGTGTATATCCTAAGCGGAATTTCAGCGGCAGAACCAGGAATTTTAATGTTTCGGACCGAACCAACATGCTTTTTAGGAATTTTCATGCGGGCATACCCTTTTTCAACCTGCTCGCGTGCAACATCAAGGGGAATTGAGTCGATAGCAGGGTCTGCAGCAGCTTCAATAGCCGTTAGCAATGCGATAACTTTTGGGTCAAGTGCCATTCGAAAAATCACATCTGAGACAAACAGCTTTGTATTTTCTGCCAGGTATTCTCAATATCATTGTCAAGACCAACGGAGAAGCGAACCAGGCCTTCAGATAAACCCATTTCCCGCTGAATCTCTTCCGGCACCTCCGATGACGTACTTTTCCCCGAATTGCTGAAGAGGGTTTTGAAATAGCCAAGGCTTACGGCAAGATAACCAACACCACTTTTTTCCATTATCTCCATCAGCTTCGCCGCCCGCTCAGCTGTCACCATATCAATGGCTATTAATCCACCAAAACCAAATTCAGGATTCATCATCCCCTTCAGCGTTTTGTGCCCCTTGTTTTCAGGAAGGCCAGGATAGTTGATCTTTATGCCATACTCTTTGAATTTAACGGCAAGGTACATGGCATTTGTACTGTGCTGCTTCATACGAATGTGCAGCGTGTGCATATTTTTCAGGATACTTGACGACCTCAGGGGGTCGAGGGCAGGTCCCAGTAACATCGCTGTTCCGGCATTAACATCACTGAGCGCATTAATGAATTCATGTGAAGCACAGATGGCACCTGCCACACAATCATTTTTACCGTTGATAAATTTGGTCATACTGTATACAACAATATGAGCTCCGAGCTGATATGGAGCAACAATCATGGGGGTAAACGTATTGTCGACCACCAGTTTGATATGGTGATCATCAGATATTTTTGCCAATGCAGGAATGTCGGATATCTGCAGCAAAGGATTGGTCATCGATTCGGTATAGATCATTCTTGTGTTTGGACGAATAGCCTGTTTTACAAGATCGAGATTCGTAATATCTACAAAGGTGACATCGATGTTGAATTTTTTCACATAGTTGAAAAGGAAGGCAAAGGTTCCGCCATAGGTAGTGAGGCTGCAAACGATGTGGTCGCCGCTGTTGCAAATCTGCAGGATCGAACAGGTGATGGCAGCCATCCCGGAAGCGGTAACCCAGGCCGATTCGGTACCTTCCATGGCCGCCAAGGCATCGGCGAGGTACTTGTTACTTGGATTCCAGTGCCGTGAATACAAAAAACACCCTTCTGCCTCACCGTGAAAGGTGTCCATCATTGTTTTCGCCTGCATAAAGGTAAAGGTGGCTGAATCGCAAACAGAAGGGTTTACATCCCCATATTCGCCAAACTGAAGGAGATCAAAGATCTTTGTTGATGGGTCTTTTTGCATGGATAAAGGATTTTGAATTTTGAATTTTGGATTTTTTAAAACAGCCAACGAAGGGATAGTTCAAAATTTATATTTCATTACACAACAAAAATACAAATTTCCCGCCTTTCTCACGTAAAATGCATGCATTCCATTCAATGAAATTGAAAAGAAATAAGATTACCTGGGAAGAATCCGCCGCCGCATTAGTCTTCAAAATAACCATTTATTTCACTCCTGCTTTGAGTGGTTTTAGATCTTGAAAAATATCATACAATATTTCCTGATTACTGAATCAAAACGGCAAGTGTTGTATTCTCCAACTTTTCAAAGGTACTATCCCTGATTTCTTTAAATACTTTCCGGATGTTACAGGCCGATTCATCCTTACAAAATTCGCAGGATTGGTAGGCTTTTTCTGAAACGCATGAGAGCAATGCGATCGGCCCCTCAAATTGCCGCACTATTTCCGCAAGGTTAACATCCTTCGGATGCCGTAAAAGAAAGTACCCCCCCGACTTCCCAAGTTTACTACCCAAAATTCCCATTTTTTTTAATTCAAGTAAAATATTTTCGAGAAACCGCTGGGGAAGTTTTTCGCTCTTTGCAAGTTCACTGATCAGCATGGCCCCTTTACCATATTCGCGGGCAAGCCTTGTCAGTGCAACCATCGCATATCTTGTTTTTTGTGAAAGCATGGCTGATGGATTATCCGTTTTTACTGATTTCTTTTAACTTATTCAAATCCATGATGATTATTTTTCGTCCTTCAAAACTAATCAGACCTTCCTTGTTATATGTAGATAAAACAGAGATGACATTTTCATGTGAACATGCTGCAAATTCAGAGATCTCCTTTCTGGTGAGGGTGAATTCATATTCCGAATTCTTATATACATTTTCCCAGAGAAAAATTAGAATATCCGCAATCCGGCCATGTACATGGTTGTGTGCAAGACTGATAAAATTGAATATGGAAGATTGAAACATGTCGGTTGACCGCTCAACCAGAGATAATAGAAATTTCCCATGATTTTCAAGCACCCCGAGTACTTGACGGTTCTCCAAAAAGCAAATATCACAATCTTCAACAGCGATGATTGAAAAAATATTTTTCTCCCTGAAAAACAAATTGGCCTGACCAATCAGCTTAGGACCTGATACAACCGTCATGATATAATTCTTTTTTGCATCCTTCTGATAGGTGAATTTTACAATCCCTTTATGCAGAAAACCGATACTGGTTGAAGTTGCGCCCTGCTTTAAAATCATCTCCCCTTTTTTAAAATGCAGTTGATTGGCGCTGGCGCATATCAACCTGCGCTCCTCCTCACTCAAAAAAAGACTTGTGAAGTTATTTAAAAAGCAATTGTCGCAATTGAACAAAGTGTAGTTATCTCCTTTTGCTTCCATAATTTTTAATGACGATGTATAGAATATTTAATACCGAGATATTTAATCTTTTGGACAAATGTACACTAAAATGGTGAACATAGTGTATATTTTTGTAAAAAAATTCTATCGACAATGGATGTAAATAAAATCACCCTGTTTGGAGGCTTTGGGAAAGATGGCTCAGCAGAAAAAGTAAGAAAATTCAGCATGACAGTGGGTGACATTGTCAGCATAGTAGGACCCACAGGCTGCGGTAAAACTACTCTTATCAACGACATTGAACTTTTTGCCAATGAAAACACCCCATCAGGCAGACGGGTAGAAATCAACGACATGCCTGTACCAGAAGATTTTATCTTCGATCCTTCACATCATCCCATTGCACTGATTTCACAACATACGAATTTTCTGAGCGACCTGCCGGTGGTGGAATTTCTTACGATCCATGCGACCGTGAGGGGCGCCAAAAATGTTGAATCAATTATTACCGAGACATTGAGTTTTGCCAATGAACTCACCGGTGAGGCCATCATGCAGGACATTGCCATGACTGAATTATCGGGGGGACAAACCAGGTCGCTGTTAATTGCAGATGCCGTGGTGATAGGCAATTCGCCCATCATCCTGCTGGATGAGATAGAAAACGCTGGCATTCATCGCACAAAAGCGCTCGAATTGCTGAAAAAGTACAAAAAAATATTCGTGTTTGTCACCCATGATCCCTGCATTGCACTGATGTCGGATTTCAGAATTGTGATGAAAAACGGGGCAATGCAGCAGTTGATCATCACACGGCCGGAAGAAAAAAATGTCGTAGCGAAGATGAAGCAGATTGATGACATGATGCTCGATTTCAGGCAGATTATCAGATCGGGAGATGAACTTTCCGAATCTATATTCAATGAGAATTTCAAAGTATTAACCTTCTAACCTACCTATATGAAGCTAGTAATTTTTGCAGGACCTCCAACATGCGGAAAAACCACAGTTATCCGGCAGATACTGAAACGCATGGCAGCAAAACTGATTAAAACTGCCTATCTTAAAATCGATGTTCTTTATGCCGATGATGACACAATTATTGCAAAAGAGTTTGGAATCCCGGTAAAAAAAATCTATTCCGGTGAATTGTGTCCTGATCATTGCAATGTGGTGGTACTCGACGAAGCAGTTGAATGGGCTGAACGATCAGGCGCCAGTTACCTGTTTGTCGAAACTGCCGGATTATGCCTCCGTTGCTCCCCTTATGTTGAAAATTCGCTGGGCGTTGTTGTCCTTGAAGCAACCAGCGGGATGAACCTTCCGCGGAAGATCGGTCCTATGCTCACATTGGCAGACATCAGCGTAATTACCAAAATCGACCTGATTTCCCAGGCCGAACGGGAAGTATTCCGTTACCGTGTGCTTGAATCGGCAAAGAAGATCACGGTAGTTGAAAGCAATGCTTTGTATGGTATTGGTATTGACCCCATTGTAAAACAAATCCTCAAGACCCCCGATGTGGAATTTCCGATGTTTCTCAGAGGCAATCCGCCTGTGGGGACCTGCACAATATGTGTCGGGAAAAAAGAGATCGGAGCCAAGAATCACTTCGGGGTGTTACGGACACTTGATCAGGAATTGTTTTATGTGGGGGAGTAAACTGAATAGCTTAGAAAACGTAATTGTATGATAACTAGTTTTTTTTCCATATAACAAATATGAACAATATGCCGGAAAACAGAATCTATCTGGATAATGCAGCAACAACCTGCGTGGATGAACGGGTGATTCAGTCCATGATTCCCTGTTTTTCCCAGACCTATGGCAATGCATCGAGCCTGCATCATTTTGGAACACATGCTAAGGAAGTTCTTGAACATTCGCGCGATTTGATCGCCAACTGCATTGGCGCAGATTCCGGCGAACTATACTTCACCTCCGGCGGCACCGAATCCAATAACTGGGCATTAAAAGGAATTGCAAAGGCCAACAGGCATAAAGGACGACACATAATCGTTTCAGCCATTGAGCACGACTGCATCCTGAATACCTGCAACTGGCTTTCTGAAGAGGGATTTTTTGTCACCTACCTTCCGGTAAATTCCGATGGCATCGTCGACATTGAAACATTGAAGGCTGTCATTAATCCAAAGACAATTCTTGTTTCGGTCATGCACGCCAACAACGAGATCGGGACGGTTGAACCCATCGAAGAGATCGGGCGGATCTGTAAGGATCGCCAGGTCTATTTTCATACGGACGCTTGCCAGTCATTTGGTAAAATCCCGGTTGATGTAAACCAGGCTAATATCGATTTGCTTACAATCAATTCACATAAAATTTATGGGCCGAAAGGAATCGGAGCCCTGTATGTCAGGAAAGGCGTCAACCTCGTTCCCTTGTTGCATGGCGGCGGGCAGGAGGCGGGACTCCGCTCCTCTACTGAAAACCTTCCTGCCATCGTGGGTTTTGCCAAAGCGGCAGAGCTATGCATGCATGAAATGAAAAATGAAACAGTCCGGTTATCGAACCTGAGAGAAAAACTGACATGGCATTTATTGTCCGAATATGGGTCTGCCTATATGAATGGATCCGCCGACCATCGTTTACCAGGTCATCTGAGTTTCAGTTTTCATGGCCTCGAAGGTGAAACCATCAGGCTGCTCCTGCTGCTCGATGAAATGGGAATTGCAGTTTCAGCCGGATCAGCATGTTCTTCAAATGACAAATCGCACAGTGCATCACATGTCCTTCAGGCAATCGGTCTCAATCCGTTCGAGGCCAGGGGAGCCATCAGGGTGAGTATGGGACGCTTTTCAACTGAAAACGATATTGATATTTTTATAAATTCCCTTGGCAAAAGCCTTAAAAATCTGACTTCGATTTTCTCAGAAAATTCCATTATAAACCATTAATCATGAAGAACTCCAACATATTTACCCAACATCCCAGTGAAGTAAGGATGTCATACCTGGAGCACACAAAGTTTGCATTGATGCTATCGCGGAAGACGCTAACATGTGCAGTTGCTTCACTTATTCATGCCTTCTTCCCGTTCCTGTTTGTGACTCACACAAGTACAACTATAAAAAAACTACAAGACATTTTTGAAAAACGGCAGCAGGAGATAGACCAGCAAGAGAACAACAATGTAACTCTCAAAGCGAGCCAGAGAATCAGATTCGATGGTAATTCACAGCAGATTTATCCGGATCGGATAGCGCAACGAACCTGACATGTTTGCAACCTTAATGAAATATGAACATTAAAAACATAATATGGAAACGATAGTAAAAGAAAGCAAAACCTTTGAGCGGTTACCACAACTCGACTGCGGTGTTTGCGGGTACAAAACCTGCGGTGAATTTGCCACTGCAGTCGACAATTCCGAAACCTCCCTGAAAATGTGCATCCATATGAACCACAACGGATCAGAAACGAAAAGTGTTTCAAATTGCATCGATTGCAAAAGCGCCAGTCAGATGGGTGAAAAGATGGGGTGGAAAGACCAGCTTAAACGCGACTTTGATTTTATCCTCGATTGCTTCGATAATGAGCCGGGACCAAGGGAGACAATCCTGCCCTACAATCCCCAGCTCGTTAAGGAACTTGGTGTCAAAAAAGGTGATGTCATGATCGGCCGTCCGATGGGCATGTCGTGCGGATGCCCCATCACCCATTGTGGTGTCGTTGCAGATTCCGATCCGCGGAACGGTGTCATCAACTGGTGTGTTACCGGACCTCTCAGGCCAAGATCCGAAGGTTTTATCGACATTGGATATTATGTGGCGCAGGGCTATGAGGGAATCATCAAGGAATCGAAAGAGAAAATTGAACTGGGCCGCAGGTACTGGTTCATGCCCCGCAGATGCATGCTTCAATGGAGACACAGCGGACTGGTCAATGCCATTACACGTTTGCCGGATGGAAGTTATAAAGTAAGAATTGAAGGTCTGTTCATCGGGTAAATATCATTCCTGTTTTATATTGCCATGTTTATGGTAAGTTATTCCATTTACTGATTTTTAAGATAATTGGCCTTCAGCTTTGCCATTAAGCTACATAAGATTTTACTATCTTTGCCAATTCCAAAAAATCAGACAAAATGAACTACGATATCATTGTTATTGGAAGTGGTCCTGGTGGTTATGTCGCTGCGATAAGGGCTGCCCAGCTTGGCTTGAAGGTGGCCGTGGTTGAACGTGCCGAACTGGGAGGTATTTGCCTGAACTGGGGATGCATACCAACAAAGGCATTGCTTAAAAGTGCTAGTGTATTCCAGTATTTTCAGCACGCTGCAGAATACGGAATTATTGCAAGTGAAGCCAGGGCTGATTTTCCTGCCATCATTAAACGCAGCCGTGATGTGGCTGAGCAAATGAGCAAGGGCATACAGTTCCTCCTGAAAAAGAATAAAGTCGAACATCTCCAGGGATTTGGTAAAGTAAAGCCAGGGAAGGTCGTTGAGGTAACCGACAGTGCAGGATTAAGAACTGAATATTCAGCAAATCATATCATCCTTGCCACGGGCGCACGCTCCCGCGAATTACCAAACCTTCAGCAGGATGGCAAAAAGATTATCGGTTATCGTGAAGCGATGACCCTCCCAGTTCAACCCGAATCGATGGTGGTTATTGGTTCTGGCGCCATAGGATCAGAATTCGCATGGTTTTATCATTCAATTGGAACGAAAGTGACACTTGTCGAGGTTCTTCCGAATATTGTCCCGATTGAGGATGAGGAGGTTTCAAAGGCA
Source organism: uncultured Bacteroidales bacterium (assembly GCA_903885595.1). Taxonomy (GTDB): domain Bacteria; phylum Bacteroidota; class Bacteroidia; order Bacteroidales; family FEN-979; genus CAIVAT01. The sequence goes on along the minus strand of CAISJJ010000502.1, from coordinate 483 downwards.
CTGGAACGCTCTTTCAAAAAAGCCGGAATGAAAGTTTTAACCGGTGTTTCTGTTGAATCGGTTGACACAACCGGAAATGGATGCAAAGTGCTGATCAAGACCAAAAAGGGAGATGAAGTCATTGAATGCGGTATTGTTTTATCGGCAGTTGGAATAGCCACCAACATCGAAGGTATCGGCCTCGAAGAGGTTGGGATCACCACCGATCGGGGCAAAGTAATCGTTGATGATTTTTACAGGACCAACATCGGGGGCTATTATGCCATCGGAGACATTGTTCATGGTCCTGCGCTGGCTCATGTTGCATCACACGAAGGGATCATTTGTGTTGAGAAAATAGCGGGAAAACATATTGAGCCGCTAGATTATGGCAACATCCCGGGCTGTACCTATACGCATCCGGAGATCGCCTCAGTTGGCATGACAGAGAAGGCAGCGACAGAGGCCGGTTTCGAAATCATGGTTGGAAAATTTCCATTCACT
>CAISJJ010000501.1 GCA_903885595.1 uncultured Bacteroidales bacterium | reverse complement strand
TTATAATTCGGGATCAACGGGCTAAGATGGTGGATGTGGTGAAACCCGATATTCCCTGAGAAATATTGGAGTATTCGCGGAAGTTTGTAAAATGAACTGCCTTCCAGAGCCATTCTCTTATAATTCCAGGTATCGGTGCGCGCCCAGTAGGTAGGATCAAACTGGTGCTGCACATAGAAGAGCCAGAACCCGAAGATCCCGGCAATTATGATGACCGGAGCCTGTATCATGACGAATGCTTTGACGCCAATCAGCAGGCTCATGGCTACAGCAAACAGGAGTAATCCCAGGTTGGTTATGTATACGCCCATCCGGCCTTTGTTATCCATGAACTTCTTGGTGAAGCGGTTGCCGATCACAAAAACATAAAAGGCTCCGATACCGAACATGGTGACGGGATGCCGGTAAAACCGGTACATGATCCTGTTCCATTTTGAACTTCCATCATACTCGGCCACGGTCATCGTCCACACATCGCCGACCCCTCTTTTATCAAGATTCCCGGCTGTTTCATGATGATGATAATGCTGTTGCGACCAGCTGTAGTATGGGGTAAATGTGAGAATACCGATGAACAATCCCACGGAATTATTCAGTCTCCCGGACTTGAAAAATGCGCCATGACCGCAGTCATGGTAAATGATAAACAGCCTGACGAGCATTCCGGCTGCAGGAAAAGAAAGTGCAAATGTGATCCACCAGGAAATGGTGAGACTTTCATACATCAAAAACCAGGCAAGTGAATAAAGGAGAAGGTTAACCGAGAGTTGCCACCAGCTTTTACCAGTGTCGGGGCGATTGTATTTCGTTACGATTTTTATCCAGGAGGTGTTTGATGTTTCACTCTGATTTTTAAGTGAATCCATCGAATATATGTTATTAGTAAATACTTGTGCAAAGGTACGAAAAAAACGAATTGTACTGCAGAAGATTAAAACGAATTTGCGTCCTGCAGTTTTATATAAAATCTTCCTGTTGATCCCTGAACCGCTCCAAAAAACCCGGGAGCAAACTTATTTAGCTTGAAATTGCAGAAAAGGATAACAGAAAAACTTACCAGCTTACCAGCTTACCAACTTACCAACTTACCAACTTGCCAACTATTTAAACGCCTTCTCCAGCATCCCATCCCCGCTAAGTTTCAGCCGGTCGAAATATCCGGGTGCGGGTTTTCCAAGGAGTTTATCCACATAGATTTTAGCAAGGTACTGGCCCAACATAAAGCCCTGGCCTCGTAAACCAAGAAAGAGTCCGAGCTCAGGGTCAATGATCATGCGGGGTTCCACGTAATAACCGGCCCAAACGGCCTGAAAACCCACAGAAGAGAGTTCGGGGATCCAGTTGGTAAATATTTCGGAGGCAATTTCCACGAAATCCTGGGAGTTTATTTTAATGTTTTTATCGGCTTCCATCGATTCAATGGCCGGAGAGGCACAGCCGATGATCTGCCCGGTTTCGGCCAGCTGCTGCCCGTAAACCGCGGTGAATCCTTTGTATCGACGACGGTCGATAAGCATGGGCAAGGGCATGCCATCCTTTCCCAGCATGGGTAACCTGCGGGTTATAAATGCCTGGTGTTTCACCGGGAAAAGTCCGGTTTCGATATTCAGTTGCCTGGCAAATTTTTCACCTTCGGGACCCAGTGCATTGATGAAGATTTCGGTCTCATATTCAATATATTTCCGCTGATGGTTCTGTGCCAGGATCGTATAAAGTCCATCCACCATATTCACATCGATGAGCCTGCAATCCTCCTCCACCCTGCCGCCATTGTCGATGCCAATTCTGCGGATGAGGTCGATGACACGGCCGGGGGTAGCCTGCCAGCAATCGCGGGTGACCAGCGCCGACATATAGTTTTGCAGAACGGGATTGATCCGGGGTGAGATTTCCCTTGCAAAATCCTTCGGTTCAACCATATAGGCATCCGACCACGACATCGATTCAACCAGTGCCCGGTACATCGCGTCATCATGGGCAAATGTGACGTAAAGAATCGGACGGTAATCAATATTGTGGATTGTCTGGAGCTCTTTGAATATTTCATGGTTATGGGTGGCAATATCGGACAATTCGGGAACTGAAAAGTTCGGACGGCCACCTGCAATGTTGCGCCACGATGCACCACGTCCATAATTGAGCAGTACCGGATCCATACCTGCTTCACCCAGGTAGCGAAACAGTGCGCTTCCTCCGATTCCACCTCCGGCCACCAGCGATTTTACCCTGATCTTCGGGGGTTTCTGCCCGTTCGTTCCGGTTATCACCTTTTCATGTACCGACCTTGGAAATAATTCGCCCATGGCCACCTGGTTCGAAAGCGGGCCGCGTGGCGTAGGTTCGCCAACAATTGATATTCCTGATCCATGCAGGGTCGATTTCAACCGCTTGATGCATCTTTTGCCCCTGCAGGCGCCCATCCCAAGGCGGGTCGTGTGCTTTACTTCATCAACCGAGATGAATTTCCGCTCCCCGATAACCTCCAGCACTTCATCCATGGTCACATCATCACAGTGGCAGACATAGGTTGTTTCCTTCGGTTCGAGGGCATAGAGTTTGAATTCAACGGGCGGGGGATAATTCTCCCTGACAATGAATCCGCGCACCTTGCTGAGCTCCTCCCCGTGTACCGACAGGGATCGGACACGTGCAATGTTGGTTTTGTTGGGTTTACGGAGAATTTTCTCAACAATGCCTTCCCCGAGTTTTTTTCCCTGGTTGTCAACCAGGTAACATTCCGTTTTTTCGGCAACCTCATATTCAATGGGCAAAAAAAGCCAGTCTTTCTTTATGTTGTATCCGAAAATCGCCAGTCCCGGGCACTGAAAAACACAATCCATGCACCCGATGCACTTTCCGAAATCGATTTCAGGAACGGTACTGGTCGATGATTTGGTGATTGCGCCATGCGGACACGCAAATGCACAGGGGTTGCAGGCAAAACCATACAGGCAGTCGATGAGTACGAAGCCCTTTTCGTTCATCCGTGCCGGTGTTGGCTGAAGGGGCTCATGGATCACCCTGACAGGGTGCTGCTGTGAATCAATATACTCTTTCGACAAGGCTAAATAATCGTCATAGTCGTACCGTTCGCCCATCTCCTGAAGCACATCAAATGCGGCCTGTTTGCCGCGGAGAACAGCGCTGGTCCCCTCCCCGATCCTTATGGCATCGCCCGCACCAAAGCAGCGGCGACCAAAAATCTCATTGCCCTTGATAAGCAACTGGTCATCCTGTACCAGTCCGGTACAAATGTTAATGGCATCAATGCCATCGATGATCTTTTCGGTACCAGGTATGGGCTTAAAGTCTTTACATTCAGCCACCACGGCGCCGACGATGCCATCGTGATGTTCATTCGGGATGGCCTTCAGCAGGATATGCGAAGTAAAGATCGGTATTCCCAGCCGTCTTACGCGGTTGGCCTGTACCGGGAAACCGCCTTCGCCAGGCATGGCTTCAAGAATGGCCTTGACATTGGCCCCGGCCTGCATAAGCTGGTACGATGTAAGGTATCCTATGTTTCCTGCACCTACTGTCAGGATGTTCTTGCCAAGCAGGGTCAGTTCCTGGTTCATCATTTTCTGCACCACGGCCGCGGTAAACACCCCCGGCAGATCATCGTTTTCAAAGGTGGGCATGAAAGGCACCGCGCCGGTTGCCACGATCATGTATTCAGCATCCACGAAATAAATCTCCCCTGTCCGGATATTTTTTGCGGCAATACGTCCTCCCTCCAGGATATCCCATACGGTCGAATTCAGGAAAATGCCTTCATGATCTTCGCCGGCCAGTGTTTTGGCGATATCAAAGCCCCGCATCCCCCCGAATTTCTGTTCTTTCTCAAAAAAGAAAAACTGATGGGTCTGCATGAGAAACTGCCCGCCGATTTTATCGTTGTTGTCAATGACGATGTTGGGAACCTGGTGTTTATTTAACTCTTCCCGGGCAGCAAGGCCTGCCGGCCCTGCGCCAATGATGGCAACAGCAGTCTTATATACGTTGAGGGGGGTATCCTTTTCTACGGGCACCCGGTATGGTGCATAGTCGTGGGGAATCTCCTTCACCTCCTTTACTCCGTCAACGGTGGTAATGCATATGCGTTTGATCTGCCCGTCGACCAACATTTCACAGGCGCCACATTTGCCAATGCCGCATTCAAGGCTTCGTTCGCGGTTGCTCAGGCTGTGGCTGTGAACCGGATGCCCGGCCTGATGGAGAGCCGCCGCTATCGTGAATCCTTTATCACCTGTAACTAATTGATTTTCAAATAAAAAATTGGATTGTTGGTTTTCCTGAATTTCCAGGATAGGGTGTTTCGTGATCTTGAACATAGCAGGCTGAGTTTTATGGGGACAAAATTACTTATTTTCCCATAAAAAACCGATAGCATTGTTAACATATTCACAGCTCATAAAAGAAAATAAAATCCAACAGTAACCAAATTTTCAACCTGAAAATTCTTGCTTGTCTCTTCCTCATAGAAAAACCGTGTTTGAATGGTGGTTCTTAAAAATTTATTGATCCTTATCCCAACCAGGTTTTTCAGAACCAGGTCAACCGGCATTTCATAATTCTTGAAGATCAGCACATCGCAGTTCCATTGTACCCTGTTAAGGAAATTACGGTCAATTAAAAGGTGGAGGGTCATCCCGTATTCAAACAGGAACTTCCTGTCTTTGGGAACGCCGAAAAATTCGGTCACACCCATTTCATCATAGACCGCACTATTGCGCACCAGGGTAAATTTGCCAGCCGACATGCCAAGGTTGATCGTTCCCCACCCGGGGAACGTCCACCCTACCCCGGCCGAAAAAGTGCACAACAATGGCGTGAGAAACGAAGAATTAAGGGTCCTGATAAGGTTCCCTGTTTGATCAGATGAATAATCCCAGGCATTGAAGATGCGGGTTGTCAGGTTCGACAAGACAGAAAAGGTAACGTTTTTGCGAAGTCTTATTTCAATCCTTGTATCAAGTGTGTTATCATCGGGCTGAAAGCGGGATATACTGTCGAAAAAACACTGAATGCCCAAAATATGATTGAATGATGCGCTGATGGATAAATTACCGGAATGATTAAGTTTTGAGCGGTACTTAAAATGGTGCAGGACTGCAGCCTGGTTGCTTCCATTGCCCTGGCTCCAGTTCAGAAACAGCATATTGGACAGGGTGAATGAATATTCAAGTTCCTGGGTGAACCGGAATTTCACGAGTGTGACGCCCGGATCTATCGGGTTGCGGAATCTCAACAGCACCACTGAATCTTGCCAAACCAGGTTTTGTCCTGCGCCAATGACCGAGAACAGCCAGGTGCCCATCAAAACCAATTCGCCCCTCCTTTTCATCTCGTAACCTGGTTATTTGATAGCCATTTTTTGTTCACGGGTTAATTTCCAGCTCTCCTGCATATCAACATTGAGCCAGATCAGCCGGACCCGTGCAGATTTATTCTGTTTAACTGCATCTTGCAGGTTGAACAGGCGATAATTATAGGTGCCAATGAATTTTGCCCAGGTAACAACAATTGTAAAATCAGCTTCCAATTCTGATTCATCTTTTACAGAATTGCCTTTCACTGGCTGAATACGCCGGGTGACAGAATCCAGTCGCAATTCGCTGCATTTTTCGTAAGCTGAATCCGGGCTGAGGAATTTGATCTTATCAAACCCCGACCACTGGCATTGCGTCGTATCGCGAAGGAGCATCGTTCCCTGGCGGTCAAAAATCATATGGCTTAACAGGTGTTTGAGGAACAACGGGTTTCTGACAGCCCCGATAAATGATCCGGAGTCAGCGAACATGTATTGATTATCGGCCGGGAAATGATGCTTTTCAAGAAACAGGAGGAGCGTTGCCGGGGTTTCTTCCTTTGGCTGGGTCAATCCATATTTCAAATGCATGATGGTCTTGTTGCATCCGGATGATACCGAAAATAAAATTATCATTGCTGCGATTTTGACAATACAGTGAAAAATATCCATATCTGTTCTGTTTGAAATCATAAAAAAAACCACCCTTAAGCTGAAGGGCATAAGGTGTTGACCCATTCAAGCTTAAGGGCAGTCGTTATTTAAAATTGAAATGCAACCGTATATGTTCCGTTTGCGATGGATACCGGGTAGGTTCCCGGCTTGATGGTAAGGGGGGTCGATGATCCCAATGCCCGGCTGGTTGCATCCGTCAACGTATAGGGATCAAGGATGGTTATCGACGATTTGTTCTTGAAATAGGGAAGCGCCATGCCATCTTCATAGGCAGCCAGGGCTGTCTCGTCAACTTCGATCAGCAATTGTTTCCGCTCATTCAACTGACCTTTAGCCTGACATAAATTCGATGCTGATACGCCGCCATCCGTTTCAATACCTGTTGTAACAACGAAGCAAATACCAAAACCGCTCTGGCATTCCGTACGCGGACGATGGAAATTGATCAGTAATTTAATCCAGATCCCTGTCGGTGCAAAACTGCATGATTTCGAATCTGCAGCAAAGGTCGTATCGGCAAAAAACATCATGCTTAACAATGACAATAAAATAATCTTTTTCATGGCTAAAAATATTAATGGTTAATAAAACTGCTGCCTGGCATTCCGCTGGCAGCCTGCGGATAACCGGATGGTTTTGGGAGTCCGGTCAGCCTACCGAAAAAAGGGTCCTCGGGGAGGTTCCTTTTTTCATGTCGTTTCAAACATCCATCACTGTCCTACCTCCTTCATTATTTTTTATGCTTAATCGGGCGGGAAGGCAAAAGGTAAGAGGTCATCGTTGATATTTTTTAAAAAAGTTTTTATAATAATTATAATCAGATATAAATCATTATTTTACACTTTTCACTTGGAAATTGTCTCAAAAATTTTTAGTATCTTTGCAGCCGAATTTCAAATAGGGATAAAACTGAGAGGAAAACATGGAAAAAGCGAAAGTTTTGTTTGTTGCGCAGGAGATCACTCCATATCTGAAAGAGACTCCAATGAGTACCATCGGACGATATCTCCCTCAGGGGATACAGGATAAGGGCAGAGAGATACGTACATTTATGCCACGATATGGCAGCATAAATGAACGTCGGAATCAGCTTCATGAAGTGATCCGTTTATCGGGGATGAACCTGATTATTGATGATACCGATCACCCGCTGATTATCAAGGTGGCTTCAATTCAGCAAGCCCGGATGCAGATCTATTTTATAGACAACGAAGATTATTTTCAGCGAAAGTACACGCTGCATGATAAAAACAACAAGTTCTTCGGTGATAACGATGAACGGGCCATTTTCTTTTCACGCGGGGTCCTGGAGACGGTAAAAAAACTGGGATGGGGCCCCGATGTGGTGCATTGCCACGGGTGGATGACCAGTCTGGTTCCGATTTATATCAAGAAAGCCTATTGTGATAACCCCCTTTTCAGCGACACCAAAGTTATCTATTCCATTTATGACGATGATTTTGAAGAGCTCATGCATAAGGATTTTGCAAGCAAGATCAAACTGGAAGGAATTAATTCCAAAGATCTCAAACACTATAAAACTCCGAATTACGTTAGTGTAATAAAGGCGGCTATCGATTTTTCGGATGGAGTCATTATCGGATCACCCAAGGTTAATCCAGAACTGATAAAATATGTCAAGGAAATCGAAAAACCCTGCCTCGAATATCAACCGATGGATCGCTACGTTGAGTCTTACAATGATTTCTACGAAGAGGTGATGGTAAACGATCCGGTAACGGTGGATTAACTGTAACTATTTAATTCTAAACGATTGAACTATTTCCTGACCAAACTTCCAGCTACCAGGCTTATTGGCATTCTGATTATTCTTGCATTGTTTTCGTGCAAGAAAGACCCATATGAACTCGGGATCGACCTGCTGCCTCCGAGCGATACGCTCAACGTCAGAACAACGGATACCTGCACGGTTGAAGCCTTTTCAGTCCTGCAGGATTCAACCCGCACAGACGAAACAAGCACTTTCATTTTTGGTTCAATGATGGATCCTGTTTTCGGTGTGACAACGAGCAGTTTTTATTCTCAGATGCTTCTTGAATCAGAAGAGACTAATTTCGGTACAAATCCCGTCCTTGACTCGGTGGTACTGATGTTGTTTTATACCGGTTATACCGGCGATACCCTTACCAGGCAAAATGTGAAGGTTTATGAGATCAGTCAGAGTCTTTCCTACGACAGTCTTTATTATTCCAACCAGCATGTAAGTGTATATCCCACCCTCCTGGCTGATCAGGATTTCACCCCCAGGGTCAGGGACAGTGTTTTGGTATACGGTGTCAAATCAGCGCCACATCTCCGGATCAACCTGAATAAACTCACCAACTATCTGGGAAATAAAATCCTCTATGCTCCTGCCGAAGCATTGGCTTCAAACATCGCCTTTCTCAAGTTCATGAAGGGACTTTATGTTACCGCAAGCCCTGTAAACAACAAGGGAGCGCTGCTTAATTTCAGCATATCCAGTGGCATATCCAGGATGGTTTTATACTTTCATGACGGGGATGATCCTGAAAAGGATTCACTGAGTTACAACATAATCCTAAACGATTACTGCGCACGGTTTACCCATTTCGACCACAATGGATACCTGAATGCCAGCCAGGATCTGAAACGGCAGATTCTGAACCATGATTCGGCACAGGGAGCGAATCAGGTGTTCCTCCAGGGCATGGGCGGCGTTAAAGTCAAGCTGAAATTTCCCTTTATGAAAAATTTCAGCAAGGGAAAAATTATAGCAATGAATGATGCCATTCTTGAATTACAGAATTTTGAATCGGATACCATCTATCCACCCCCGGCATCACTGACCATGGTGAGGCAGGACAGTATCGGGAGAATCGGATTCCTCGTAGACCAGAATGAAGGTTCTGCATACTTTGGCGGGACTTACAATGAAACGACCCGGTCATACTTTTTCCGCATTACGCAACATTTGCAAAAAGTTCTGATGAATGGCTACACTGAAAGTTTTGACCTATACCTCCTTGTAAACAACCCTTTAGGCGTCGTGGTTTCACCTAACCGCATCATACTTAACGGAACCAGTCCCTTAAACCCGGCCAATTTATCCAACCGGATGAAATTGAAACTCACATATACTGTATTAAACTAATTTATTTAGTATTTTTGCTATATAAATAACTTAGCCATGTGCGGAATTGTTGCTTATATCGGTCCGAGGGATGCCTATCCTATCCTGATAAAGGGTTTGCATCGTTTAGAATACCGGGGTTACGACAGTGCAGGAATTTGCCTGCTCAATGACGATATCCGGATTTTCAAATGCAAAGGAAAGGTTTCTGACCTTGAGGCATTTGTAGAGGGGGAAAATATTTCGGGGACAATCGGGATGGCCCACACACGTTGGGCTACCCACGGGGAACCCAACACCATCAATGCCCATCCGCATTTCTCCCAGAACAAAACACTCGCCCTCATCCATAACGGTATTATCGAAAACTATTCGGTGCTGCGAAGCGAGTTGAAAAACAGGGGTTATGTATTTACAAGTGAAACGGACACGGAGGTACTTGTTCACCTGATCGAAGATATCATGGTTAATGAGCAGGTATCGGTCGAGGAGGCCGTACGTATCGCCCTGAACCAGGTAATCGGCGCCTATGCCATCGTGATCCTTGCAAAAGAATTTCCCAATAAAATCATAGCTGCGCGTAAAGGCAGTCCGATGGTGATCGGGGTTGGCAAAGACGAATTCTTTGTTGCATCGGATGCTACCCCGCTGATTGAATATACCGACAATGTGGTTTACCTGAACGACGAGGAAATTGCGATCATAGAGCGGGGCCATGATTTGAAGATCAAGACCGTTCGAAACCAGGATCTCACGCCTTATATTGAGAAACTGGCCCTGAGCCTCAATGAAATTGAAAAAGGCGGTTTTGATCATTTCATGTTGAAAGAGATTTATGAGCAACCCCGGTCTATTTTCGATTCTATGCGTGGCCGTCTTCATGTTGACCAGGGTATTGTTACCCTGGGCGGCATCAGCGATTATCTCCAGAAAATACTGAAAGCCAAACGCATCATCATCACCGCTTGCGGCACATCATGGCATGCCGGTCTGGTTGGCGAATACCTTATCGAGGATCTGGCACGAATCAATGTGGAGGTTGAATATTCATCAGAATTCCGTTACCGCAACCCGGTGATCAACGAAAATGACGTGGTCATTGCCATATCGCAATCGGGTGAAACGGCCGACACCCTGGCCGCTATCGATCTTGCCAAATCAAAGGGGGCAACCGTTCTGGGCATCTGCAACGTGGTTGGCTCTTCCATTGCCCGTGCCACCCACGCCGGTGTTTATACCCATGCCGGACCTGAAATCGGTGTGGCGTCAACCAAGGCTTTTACCGCACAGGTTGCCGTACTTACGCTCCTTGGTTTATTACTCGCGCAGAAAAAAGGAACCCTGCCCGCTTCAACATTCCAGAAAATACTACTGGAACTTGATACGATTCCTGCAAAAGTGGAACGGATCCTGAAACTGAATGAAAAGATCCGCGACATTGCAACAATTTACAAGGATGTAAAAAACTCTCTTTACCTCGGTCGCGGGTACAATTTCCCGGTAGCCCTTGAAGGTGCGCTGAAACTCAAAGAAATTTCATATATCCATGCCGAAGGATATCCTGCGGCTGAAATGAAGCATGGGCCCATTGCCCTCATCGATGAATTCATGCCGGTGGTTTTCATTGCCACACGGCGCGGGATCTACGATAAAGTGATCACCAACATCGAAGAGGTTAAGGCCCGGAAAGGAAAAATCATCGCCATCGTGACCGAAGGAGATGAATCGGTGAAAAAGCTGGCCGACCATTGCATTGAAATTCCCGATACCGAGGAGATGCTGATCCCCTTGCTGGCTACAATCCCCTTACAGCTGCTATCCTACCACATTGCCGTAATGCGGAAATGCAACGTTGATCAGCCGCGCAACCTGGCAAAGTCGGTAACGGTGGAGTAGGTTTCAACGGGGACAAGTTGGTCGGGTTGATTACCAAGGGTTTTCGAAGGTACGGGTATATTTAGTGAATATTTCTCCCCCGGATCACCCGTAAATACGGGTATTTTGAAGGAAATATTTAGTCTGTGTACCTTCTCTTTCCAGGCATAATCCACTATAATACAATCCAATACTGATTTCAGTAATACTTTTTTTAAAGGATCTGGAAGGTGTCTTTTTTCACTGATGTCTTTTCCGAAGGTTTCAATCCACAAAAACCAAGATTGTTGATCCCCAATAGTTTGTAGTGAACTTCTTAATTTTTCAATATCTGATTTTGTGGTGTTGAACGAGTTGGTCAGGGTTTTTCGTAAAGACTGGTAAACCTCATCTGAGGGGTATTTTTGTAAGATTTTTTTTGTTTCGACTTCGACTAACCCTTTCTCTATATCAGATTTGACTTTCAGTAGTTTACGGATTTTATCTTCAATTGATTTACTTTCCACTTTTAAATCTTCTGATTTCCCCAATTTTCCGATGGTTGTCATTTTTGTCAAATTCTTTTTCAACTCCATCGTATCCGAAAGAATGTCGATGATTTTATTCCAAAGGACACCATCGGTTGTCGGGATGTTCAACCCCCGTTTCATATTACAGTGGACATCATTCTTATAATTGTTGTTGAATTTTCTTTCCGGGAGTGGACAGTAATAATGATTTAACCCTTTGTCAATCCGACTTCTTCCACCCATAGGGGTACCACATTTACAGATCAGGAAATCACGAAACAGATAAAATTTCTTCGTCCTGTTGACTTGGTTTCTTCTTACCAAAATCGAATTTCGTCTGTGTTGAACTTCATCCCAAAGGGTATTGGATACCAATTGTGGGATTACATTCC
>CAISJJ010000500.1 GCA_903885595.1 uncultured Bacteroidales bacterium | reverse complement strand
CGCTTGTTGTATGGGCGGTTTGATTATAGCCAGGTAAACCCCACACTTCAATTCCCTTCCATAAACTATCGCTGCATAGTGTGGATATCCTGCCTCCGTCAATGATCAATATCCCTCCTGCAATTTTGCTTGCACTATTACTTGGCTTGACAATAATTTTAGCTTCAGAGGGCATATAAAGATTACCTTTCACTGTTAATTTGGCTCCTGGTTGTATAATGAGATCGGAGTTCATCTGAACATCGTTTGCCCAGGTCTTATCCGAGGAGATGTTGAAAGGAGTTGACGAGTACCGGCAGGGATCAGCTAAATTCGCATTGTTGTAACTGTTAAGCCTGTATTTGCCCCATAATATTTCATCTGAGCTTCCCTCGCAATCCCAGGCGTATATTTTCGATCCGATCGTTGCAATGATTTCATTCTTCCCGTCATGATCAATATCATCAATGCAAGGAGTGGCAAAGAAATTTTCACCCGGGATTCTTAAAGGCCAGCCTTTAACCTGTGAACCATCCATATGATAGGCATGAATAGCGCTTCTCCCTCCATCAGCATTAGACAGAACTACTATTTCGCTTTCATGGTCACCATCAACATCAGCAATCAGGGGGGCAACCAATTTCCCCGATAATCCGGATACTTGTATGGGAAAATGGCTATTCAATGCGGTTCCGTCAGCATTCCAGGCATAAATAGTATCTCTATCCGCGATGAAAATTTCTAATTCAAGGTCTTTATCAATATCAGCGATAGAAGTCAAAGGTAACCACATAATAGACCCAGCGTTAAGATTTGTTATGCTGATAAGATGGTTTGTCTCATTATATCCCCATCCGGGAATTGTATTCCCAAACCTGTCAAGAATGAATACGCGTGCTTTGGGATTATTTTGGGCATATCGTCCTGAAACACAAATTAACTCGGGATAACCATCTCCGTTTACATCAGCTGCTGAAACGGGACTATCCATATTGTCATAAACTCCACCAGATTGGCCGTTTGGTCCATTTTTATAAAACAATCCATTCCCTAGACTATATGTGTTGCCGTTGTATCTTAACACATATATGCCACCAATAAAGTTTGTATCACTTGTAAAACCGAAAATAAGTTCTTGTTTTCCATCTTTATCCAGATCAGTTGTTACCGGTATTCCATTTCCACATGCATTACCCATATTTTTTGGCCAGCCCGAATAATTATTACCTAAACCAGAATAAACATAAATAGGCGCTCCATAGTTTGCTTTTGTAATAATTTCAGGGACAAAATCACCGTCAAGATCGGAAACCACAGCCCCCATTGTTTGAAAGTTGCCCGATTCAGCGCTCCAGAGTGTGTCGGGAACATGATTGTTGTCATGATCAAATGTGTGGTGAACGAAAAGTGTTCTTTTATCATCAATAATTGCGTCTCCTTTTGTGACATTGATTATTTCAGGGTCCCCATCCATATCAATGTCGGCAATTGCAGGTGTAGCCCGGGACCCTGCATTGTTATATTTATAAAAGCCACTGATGGTGTTTGAATTGGTATCGATATCAAAAATCTCCTCTCCATTTTGATAAACCCCCAGCAGTACGCCTTTATTTCCTTCCAGATCGGATAAATTAACAAAGATTTCTTTATCGCCATTGTTGTCAATGTCATAAGTCATTGGGCTTCCATCAGATTTATGGCCATAAAGATCGACATTTATACCGGTAATCGGGAAGCCCGGATGAAATGGCAAGGATGTCCAGGCCTTGAGGGGTGCGGTATACGGCCCCTCAACGCCATATATACTCACTGCGCAAACCTTATAGTAATAGGTTGCCGCTGCCTGAAGACTATCATCCGTATATCCTGAAAAATTTTCGATGGGTAACGGGTTTAGTTTAATATATGGACCGGCCAATGAATCTGAACGATAAACATTATAACCTTTTATGTTACCTTGTGGATTCCAGAATGTCGATATGGTCGATATGGTGCTTGTAAAATTAAGACCGGTTATACTACAAGGCTTGTCAAGGTTTATTGATGAAATAGTCCAATCTCCTTGCGGAATTTGTGTAGATAGATATAAAACAAAATTAAGTTGTTCGCCGATATACAATGGAGTAATATAATATTTAAAAGGTTGGACGTTTCTTGCTGTACTAAAAGCTTTTAAATCTCCAAAACTTTGGATCGGAATTATGCTTTGAACATGAATAGAATTGCTCGACAAATCACCTGTAAGATTAAACGACTCACCACTCCATAAATTTTTTAGCGTGATGTATAAAGATAATGTATCTCCTGGATCTAAGATATTATCGTTATTTTTCCAGGTTGCTATAGAATCTAATATAATTGAAGGCTTAAGTTTGTGAATTTGCAACCAAAGCGTATCTTGAAAGCTATTGCCAGCCGAATCGTTGATTGCTAATAAAAATTTACCAACTGCAAGATCAACAGGGGGAGTGTAAACCTGTATCCTAAATTTTCTATTTGATTCTCCAGATAATTGCCCAGGAATAGATCCAAAATTATTAGAAGAATGAAGTATTGAGAAATTTCCGACAATCAATGAAAGACTTGCATTTACATCTTGGGCGTTAATAAGGCCAGAATTTCTAATGCTTATATCCAACTCAATTATTTCACGCGGCTCAATTTGACCATTATTATTTCCAAGGCTATCATCATCGATATTATAAGTCTCAACAAACAAATTCACTCCAGGATTATAAACAACATTTAAGGACGATTGATATGGTTTGTAATTATATGAAGTTAGGGATATGGTTAATGGTCCCGTTGTGTGAGCATTACAAATAATATTTTTTTCGATTATATTCCCTGTTCCTATTAGACTATCTAAGATGTAAACATCATTTGCTTTAAATAAACACAAAAATGCTTTTTTGCCACTCTCGAAAGGCTGAATTCTAAGAGTAATTGTATCTATCCCAGTAGTAATGGTATTTTGGATGACTGATACTAAAAATGGAACAGGGGTTTTTGTCCTTATTTGCAATGATGGGTCGCCTAATAAAGCTATCCTTTTCCGATAATGGCCTTCTGGAAAATAACTGGCAGCTGTCGCTAACAGAGGGCCTATTTGAGTCACTGTTTTATCAATATAAAGTGCCTTGCAAAATTGTTCAATATTAACTTCATCTCCCCCTTGTAAATCCGCTGTCCCGCCAATAAATCCAACAGCCCCATTTGAATAAAAATGTTCACTGATAGCATCATCATAATCAAAAGAATTCGTACCGCATCCCCCTGAATAAATGATCTGATAATAGGGTTTATTGTTCAACGCATCAACATCTTGCCGGTATAGGTCCTGATGGGCAACATTTGAAGATGTCCCCATACTTATCGGGCCGGAATGATCCATATGAAATACCATATGAAACATTCTATTTGCCAGTGATCCGCCATGATCAAGGTTGTCAAATGTGTTTTGGCGGTTAAACTCTTCATCCCAACCATAAGTTGTGTCCGGATCAAATACCCTCCAACTGGTTATACTGTCGTTGTATAAAGGAAGAACGGCCGATAATGAGTCTAACCTGTTAGCATAAGTCCAACAATGATGACCTGCGGTGTCGGTTGCTAAAAAGCCAGTAAGAAAAAGTAAATTATTATAATAGGTTGTATCCGGTACATCTGCGGCTGTATACGCCTGGGTTTTCGATAGAATTGAATCCAGTTCCTGTGTTGAATTAAAAGGTATTCTGCCGACAAAATGGTCCGCTCCCAGGTCTAACCAGTCGTCATCTTCACCAAACTGTGTGTTCCCATTCCAGTTCCAATTATATGAGGGAAAACCCGGTTTATAAACATCGCTGTAATACAACTCGCAAGGTCGCCACTCCTTTGCATTCGGACAATAATAGGCATATCTGGCAGGAATAATTTCAACATCACCACCTAATATAACGTACATTGGCCCCCAAAATTTGTAAACATCCTTCAAATAGAAAAAAATCCGCTCGGCATTATCTACTCCAATATACTTAGGATTCTGATTTATTTCTGATGTTGTTACTACTATTGTCAGTGACCCCATTTTTGTTTTCCACTGAGCAAAAATTTCGAATGATTGCTTGTACTCTTCAGAAGTAATTATTATCAAATCAGGAACATCTCCGATTGTAGAGGGAAAGGAGAATAACTTCAAGGGTGTACCTCCTCCTGCATGGGAAATTATTTGTTCAGCTCCGCCAGAAAAATTATTTAAATCCAACGGATTGAGTATCATTCCGCTGATTAGTGATTTTGTAATGGCATCTCTGGTATCACTTATTTTAAGTGGCTTTTCCAACGGCAAATTCAGGGAATATTGAATACTAAATGAGATTGAAGTATACAAATCCAGTATTTGGATATCTGGGGTGTATGACAACGGATAAATGTTAACAGTTACCACCTGATAACCGAATGTTGATTCAACGCTGGCTATATCGATCCTGTTCGATGGATAAGGAGTGGAAGACAAATAGATCTCGCTTTTGGGTTCAACCCATGCAGGCGGTTCTGAATAATTAAGAGGTATCGGGGGTTGTTCCGGATAGAGCAAATATTTTCCGGAATACCTTTGTGAAGTGGAATTTAAAACCTGAACCACAATACTGTCGGCATTGATGGGTACCAGGTATTTTTGCTGGACTACCGGAATCTCAGGTTCGCCATATAATCCTTGTGTGGTAATAAAAGTCTTTGTTGGTAAAGGATAGGATAATTTGACTCTCGTATATCCATTATCCTGAAAAAAAACCAGGTTATTTACTGAGGTTTGCAGCGTACCGGTGACCTGTCCGCGTACCTGGCCAATTGTAGCAACTACCAAAATAAAACATAGATACTTTTTCATAGGTTAATTTTTATTTTTTCGGGCCATATGGAATAACCATAATTTATCATTCACGGTTTGCATGGACGTTGTACTTATGGCAATTTCATGTTTAAATAATTTAGTCGAATGAATAATGGAGACCGGAATTAATGCGTTGTAAGTATTTCAGGCCATAAAACTATTCTATTTATTTCCACTTGTCAATTGCGTAAACCCGCATATTTTATTTCCGGGACCATTTTTCATATCTTGCATAATATCAGTGCTATAAGAAATTAATTTATCCAAATCGTGGTGTTTTGACGTGAAAAATGGCGGCCAAAGTATTTTCATGGGAACGGTCTGGCCATGATTTCAAGGAATAAAGATTTCTCCGGAATCAGCTTTTTAAATACAAAAAGATACTCCACTCCGGGCCTGGTATTCATTACGTCTGTCAGATGCGAAAGGGCGGTCAATTGAAGATTATCGGTGGCGCCTGAATAAAAAATGATCCAGTGATGAAGCATAACCCGTTCAAGAATGATGTATTTTCCATCGCTCTCCGGAACATTCTGATCCATCCATTGTCTTGTTGGTAAAAAAAAACTGTTTGTTAACAATGGATTCTTTTCTGTTCCATCATTTGTGACTATACCTTGTCTCATTTTATAGCCCTCCCTGACCGATAAAAACATCGACTTCAACCGCACATTCAGTCTGAACATTTACTCCCCAGGCACGATCATCAACGTCAATAGAAAAAGACTGGCCACAGGAAATTGTATAAGGCCCAAGGCAATACTGTCCGTCGAGGCTGTATATACAGATGGTTATATTGCAAGGAGCAAGTGTGTTGTAACCGACGCTAATTATTGAAATCGTTTTTTTCGCATCCGTGTTGACTGAACCTGTACCACCGGATTCCTCGAAATTGGCAAGACCATTGACCATTACATCGTAAGAGGGAATGGGGTAGGACATTGACGACTGGGCATCAGCTTTGTGAATTGCAGCGAAGAGCATGCATGCAATAAAAATGAACATAACCTTTTTCATAGCT
>CAISJJ010000499.1 GCA_903885595.1 uncultured Bacteroidales bacterium | reverse complement strand
CGCCTACATTCATGTAACAGATTCTGATGTCCAGGGACAGCTCAATATCGAAATAGCCAAAGTTGACAAGGGCTCTGCCTATATAGTTCCCTACTGCGAAGCTCAGGCTCCGGAAGAAAATATTAAATGGATGGTTCAAGCTTGATGGCGATTTGCTATATATCTAGAAGATTATTAGGGTTGCCCCCATTTTTAGAGACTACAGACGGCTGAATAATTCCGGATTTAACCCGTCCAGGTTTCCTTCAAACGAAAGCGTCAAATACAACCCATCTATGAAAGGATAAAATAGTTGCTAAGTTTTGGTATCTTTGAAAAATAAAAAGGATGTCAGAATGAAAAGGCACAGGGAAACAACAATAAAGAAATGGTCAGGCCTTGTATCAATACAGGCAAAAAGCGGTTTAAATGTTTCTGAATTTTGCAGGAAGCAGAAAATTCATGAAAATAATTTTTACAGCTGGCGCAGCAAGCTGAAGAAAAATGGTAAAGAGATAACTGAAAATGGGTTTAAAGAGCTTAATCTTTCTGCTGATTGTTCCGGGATACAGATATGTATAAGTGAAAATGTCCATATCATAATTGAAAACCATTTTAATGAAGCTGCATTGTTAAAAGTTGTAAAGCTTCTGTCAGGGTTGTGATGTTCAGCATTGACAGAAGCACCATTTATCTTTATCAGAAGCCTATCCACATAAATAAAAGCTTCGAAGGGCTTTCAACTTTAGTACAGGAGAGTTTCCCTGGACAGCTTCTGACAGGAAGAAGTTTTATATTTCTCAACCGCTATCACAATAAGATGAAAATTTTATACTGGGATTGTGATGGTTTTGTAATATTCTACAAGCGTCTTGAAAAAGGTCGTTTTTATGTCGGCTCAGATGGCAAATCAGAACTTACACGAAGGGAATTCCAAATGCTTTTTGAAGGGATAAAACCAGAAAAACTTGAGAGGCGTTTCAGCCTGAAAAAATAACTTAAATATAGTTAAAATGAGTTCAATTATACTCAACTTATGCTATATTTAAGAATGATAAAAAAACATGAAAAATCAGATGTAAACTTAAGCGAAGTCCTTTTGGAAAATGAACTGCTCAGAAATGAAATTGAGCAATTAAAAGAACAGCTCGCATGGCTTAGAAAACAGCTATACGGGCCGAAATCCGAGAAACTTTCCAGTATCCCGCTGGACGCTCCTCTGTTGCCTGGATTTGATTTTGGCGATGAGGTAATTGCAGAGGAAAAGAAAGAAGAAATTTCATATGAACGAAAAAAGCCAGTTAAAAAAGGTTCCTACACACTTGAACTTCCAGACAATATGGAAGTCAGAGAAACGATTCATGAACTCCCCGAAGAAAAACTAATAGATGAGGCAACAGGCGAAGAGCTCTTAGAAATAGGAAGAGAGTCAATAGATAAGCTTGCCAGCTGCCCTGCAAAATATTACATAAAAAGAGATACCTATGTAAAATACGCCGTTAGAAACAATCCTCTTTCCGGAGTTATACAGCTGCCCTCAGCAGATTCAGTATTGAAAGGCTCAAAATTCGATGAAAGCTTCATGGCTGAAGTCGTCACAGCAAAATTAGCTTACCATCTTCCATTTTACAGGCAGCAGGAAATGCTGCAGTGTTTTGGGATAAAAATAGAAAGACAGACCTTAAGTTCTCTTTTTGTTAATCTTGGAGAAAAACTTGAAATTCTCTACGATGAAATGAAATCATTGGCATTTGAGTGTGGATATTTATTCACCGATGACACTCCTGTAAGGATGCTAGATCCCGGAAGTGGCAAAACCCGTGAGGCCAGAATGTGGATTTATGAAGCGGCACACCCGGATGCTACCGCGTACAAAGTATATGACTTTTCTATAAACCGCAGTTATGATCATCCTTTTAATTTTCTTAAAACCTTCAAAGGAGTAATACACGGCGATGCGTTCGGCGCATATGTAAAACTCGATAAAGACAAGGATAATCAAATTTCCTGGGCTTCCTGCTGGGTTCATGCCAGAAGATATTTTCTTGAAGCCCAATCTGGCGACCATGGACTCAAGCAAGATATCCTAAAGTCAATCCGTAATCTTTACAGATATGAAAAAATTGCATGGAGGCATAATTCTGAAACAAGACTCAGGATCAGGAATCAATACGAAAGGCCAATCGTTAATGAGATATTTGAGAAACTATGGCATAAGATTAAAACTGAAATCCTGCTTCCTAAGGCAAAACAGACTGAAGCAATAAAATACATGCTTAATCATGAAAAGAACTTTAAACTCTATCTGGATGACCCAAATATAAAAATCGACAATAACGCCGCTGAACTGTCAATGCGCAAAGTCGTCCTTGGGAAAAAGAACTGGATGTTCGTAGGAAGCCCGAAAGCAGGAAAGTCCATGGCGATACTTTATTCTTTTGTTCAGACATGCAGGGCATTGAAAATAGATCCACAGGCTTATCTTGAAGATATTTTCAGAAGGCTTCCCGGGCATCCTCATAAAAACCTCAGAGAACTCCTCCCTGATCAATGGGCAAAAGCTAAAACTGGAAACTCAAAAAAATAATTTGTCAAGTCAGATTCCTAATGGGTTAATTTTTACGCTTTCTTATTTAGTGCAGTCCTGATTGAACGCTCACTTATTTTGAGTTCTACGCTAAGCTGTTTTCTACCCGTTACAAAACTGCCTCTTTGGATAGTTATTCCCTGCCATTCTTTTTTAGTATGATTACATTTAAGAATGATATGTAAAAACACTCTTGAGATAATAGGGTCGTGATACCATTCCCATTCGAGAATTGACCTGTCAAGTTTGATAAATCCTTTGTTATTCACAGCCACCCCCGTAAATAATCGTTTTAAGGGTGTTTATAGCTGTTCTAAAGTCCGATACACACACAGAGCCGTTATTTAGATATTCTTTTGTAAGCTCCACTCTTGTATCACTTTCATTAAACTTGAATATAGTCCT
>CAISJJ010000498.1 GCA_903885595.1 uncultured Bacteroidales bacterium | reverse complement strand
TGAACGACCCGCAAATAAAAAAAGAATTAAAATAGTTGCTGGTGCTACATCCAGCTGTTTATTATTACATTACAAACTAAAATCAACTAAAAATGAAAAAAAGAATTATTAAAATGTCGGTCGGAATGCTATTGTGTTCATTTTTATTAACCTCATGCTATACCTATAAAACTACGGTTGGTGAAGGTGCAAAAGGCACCCAGCAAGTAACAAAATGGAATCATTACATGCTTGGAGGTTTGGTCCGCGTGAAATTATCCGATCCCAAAAAAATGGCAGGTGACACAAAAGATTACACCGTCAAAACGAAACAATCGTTTGTCAATGGTTTGGTGACTTATGTAACCTTCTATATTTATTCACCCACGACCACTTATGTAACAAAATAATCTTTCAGTTTACTATTGCAGGAAGACGATGATCTGACAAATCATCGTCTTCTTTTTTATTTCATAAAATTGCCATAAGTACAACGTACATGCAAACCGTGAATGATAATTTATGGCTATTCCATATGGCCCGAAAAAATAAAAATGTCATATAAGCGGGGCAATGCAAATTTTGATTTGTATTTCACAAACTTTTTGTAATTTTCCCGTAATTATGATAATCCATAAGGGAAAAAACCATGAATATCCATACTAAACTCGTTTATTCGAACCGTAGAGGATAAGAGGCAAATTCCACACGGCCGATTTCTAACAAATAAATATTATTATATGAAACTATTCTCATTAAGTGCCAACAAACATTTCATGGCTGGTCTCATGGTCGGATTGATCATCTCTGCAGCCGCAGCAGTTACAATTATTTCCATTTATTATCCAAGCCCCGATGAGAAAAATCTTAAGGGTACAATGGGTGGTTATACTCCCAGAAAAGGGGAAGAAGGTGTGGTCAGGATTATAGAAATTGATCATACCTGTCAGCAAGATCATCCAATTGTTCTTGTCCACTTTTCCAATGATCCTTCCAATTCACTGATCTTATGCAGGCCGGTTAATCCTAATACAGTGGCTGTAGGTGCACACGTTTTGGTTCAAAACATAATTACAGGCGATCCATGTAATATTAAAAGCCCCGGTGGAATCTGGGTAACGACAAATTTGTAACAGTCCTGACTTTCATCAGGATTATTCAGATCAAAAGAGGTTGGTTAGCTATACTACCAGCTTCTTTTTTATTGAACTGCTTGATTTTTTATCCCTATTTTTGCTTTACTGAATTATTGGATTAATCATTTCGGGGTACGATGCCAGAATGTTGTATCCCTGTAAGATGGTTTTTTAATGATGTAATGCTGCATAATATTGAATAAGAAATCAATAAAAGGGTTTTATTTTTCCATCCTGTTTATCCTGTTTATAGGCGGGTGTAACGTCACAAAACCTCTTGAACCAAAGGAGTATCTGGTTATAAAGAATAAAATCCAGATTTCCGACCGCCATATTCTTGCAGACGATCTGGAACCGTATATCCAACAGCATCCCAATAAAAAACTATTTGGCCTTTTTCGTTCCAACATTTCACTGTACAATATTGGCAATAAAGGTAAAGATACCAAATTCAAGAAGTGGCTCCGGACCAAGGCAGGAAGTGCGCCTGTAATTCTTGATACCAGCCTTGTTTCTGTTTCCCTCAAACAAATGAGCCTGTACCTTGGAAATAAAGGGTATTTTCAGTCGGTTCTCAGTGATTCAATAATTATTAAGAAGAAAAAAGCTACTGTACTCTATCGTATTCATGCATCGAAACCTTATAAAATCAGGAATCTGAGCTATTCGATTCCTGATACCCAGGTAGCTTCCTTTGTTTTTAAAGATACTTCGAAATGCCTGATCCGAAGAGGTGAAAATTATGATTCCTATATTTTCGACAATGAACGAAGCCGGATCACAAACAACCTGCTTAATTATGGATTTTTTCGCTTTTCCACCGCCTATATCAAATACCGCGTCGATTCCAATTTCCAGCAACGCCGAATGGATATCACCCTGGAAATTATCAATCAAGTCCTTCCTTCATTCGATAATTTTACAACAGTCAGGCAGGTTCCTCACAATCGTTACTTTATTAACAAAATATATGTTTATCCTGATTTTGACCATCTTAAAACCAATTCTGACTTTAGTGATACCGTTGTAAAAACATATCAAAGTCCGGTAAAGGGGCAACCCCCAAACACCTATTATTTTCTATCAAAAGAGTATTTCAAGGTCAAACCCCGTACAATTGCCCAGTCTATTTTTATTACACCGCAGTCAAATTACAATTTGCTTGATGTCAATCAAAGCTATGGCCAGCTCTCAAGTCTGCAGGTTTTCAAGTATATTAATATTCAGTTTCAGGAGGTAGACGATCCGCCTGACAAGCAATTGCAAAATAAAAATTTCGTTGACTGCCATGTTGAACTTTCACGAGCACCAGCACAATCATTCTCCATTACTACCGACGGCACCAACTCAGGAGGAGCTTTTGGTGTCCAGGCCAACCTGGGTTACCAGAACCGGAATGTTTTTAAAGGAGCTCAGTTATTCAGGATCAACGTAAACGGGTCATTACAGATGCAGGCATCTGATGGGACCACAGGGAGTGCGTTTTTTAACACCATTGAGTTGGGCGCCAACGCCGGGATTACATTTCCTCAGTTCCTGATACCAATTCGTCCCGAAACACTCCCAAAAAACTTCAAACCAAAAACCACGATCAGCATCAGCTATAACTACCAGTTCCAGGAGCACTATAACCGGCACATTTCGAATATCACCTTTGGATATTCATGGGTACAAAACGAAAAGATCAAGCATGTACTGAATCCGGTTGAAATTTCACTGGTCAAGATTTTTAAGGATGCGTATTTTGATTCGGTGATAAATTCAGAGCAGGATAACAGGCTGAAAAACCAATACACTGATCACATGGTTGCCGGGCTCAGGTATACCTTTACCTTTAGCAATCAACAGGTAACTAAAGTAAAAGACTTTGTATACATAAGGGCCAATTTTGAAACAGGGGGCAACGTAATATACCTTTTCAACAAAGTTCTGAATACACCAAAAGATTCGGGCGCTTCTTTCACACTTTTCGGGCTTCCTTACTCGCAATATGTGAGACCCGATGTTGATGTCAGATATTACAATCTGCTGGGGAAAAATTTTTCGATGGTCTACCGGCTCTACACTGGTATTGGGATCCCCTATGGCAATTCATCCCTGCTGCCTTTTGAGAAGGCATTTTTTGCCGGAGGTGCCAATGGGATGCGAGGATGGCGAATGTACACCCTCGGACCAGGTTCCTATTCGAATCCAACAGGTTCCACCAACAGTTTTAATCAGATCGGCGATATGCAGATTGAAGCCAACATTGAATACCGCTTCCCCGTGTATAACTGGATTCGGGGAGCCCTGTTCGTCGATGCCGGGAACATTTGGTTGCTTGAGAGTTCGCAGGATTTACCAGGTGGCAAGTTCACATTCCCGGAATTTTTCACCGAAATTGCCATTGATGCAGGAATTGGAATCAGGCTGGATTTCGATTTTTTTATCTTCCGGCTTGATCCTGCCATTTCACTGCGGGTACCCTCCTATCCAACAAACGACCGATGGTATTTTAACAAGATGCAACTCAAAGATATTGTCTGGAATTTTGGAATTGGTTATCCGTTTTGAAAACTACTCAATCTCCGGGATATAGCTGGTATAATTTTCTTCATCAGTCATCGTATGTTTTAGAATTCTTATTTTTGTAAATTGTAATTACAGTAATGCAATTCGTACTAATAAACGATCATTTTTTCGCCATTTTCAAAACCGAACATGAAAGACAACACGAAACATCCAATGGAACTTTACATATTGATCGTGAGGGATAACAATGGATATTCCGTGTGATTAAAGTAGTAATGATAAATTATAAACAAATGAAAAAAATAGTGTTAATCGCTCTCATACTTTGCAGTGCACTCTTCACTTATGCACAGGTAATTGTCAACTTTGAAGATGGACAAACAGGTCCTCTAACCCTGCATGTCATGGGATGTGGTGATTGGGATAATGAAGTCTTACATCCACTCTCAGAGACATTTCAGGTAGTGGATAATCCTATGTGTTCCGGTTTAAACATCAGCAGGAAAGTCCTAAAGTTTAACCGGAGAGGTTCTGATCAAGGTGGAAAACCATGGGGTGGGTTTTGGGCTACTGTCTCCCCGAACATTGACCTTTCGACCAACAAATATCTTCATGTTAAAATATTAAAACCTCGCATCACACCACTAAGGTTTAAAATGGAAGGTCCGGGAGGATCCCTTGAACAAAAAAACATGTACGCACAAACCAAGATCAATGATTGGGAAGATATCGTTTTTAAATTTGATACATTGGGAATGACAGGTTTTTATCCTGTTGTTGCGTTAATGCCCGATTATGAAGATCCTCAATTACAAACGGGTTTACTCGAAATTTTCATTGATGATATCCTCCTGAGTAATGACCCTGAACCTATTAAAACAAAGATAGCCTGCGATTTTGAAAATGGAACCACCGGCCCTTTTCAGCTGCACGTTATGGGATGCGGCGAATGGGACAATGAATTATTGCATCCGGTTTCAGAAACGTTTTCTGTTGTAGCCAATCCATTTAAAACAGGCATTAACACGAGTAAAAAGGTACTTAAATTTAATCGCCGGGGAATCCAGGAAGGTGGACAACCCTGGGGAGGATTTTGGGCAAATGTAAACCCAAATCTTGATCTTTCCGCAAACAAGTATGTTCATATCAAGGTTCTTAAAACAAGGATCACACCATTAAGAAGTAAAATTGAAGGTGGTTCCTCAGCCTCGCTTGAACAAAAAAACATGTATACCCAAACGCAAGAGAATAGTTGGGAAGATATCGTATTCAAATTTGATACAATGAATATAACCGGTCTGTACCCGGTTTTCTCATTCATGCCTGATTATGAAGATCCTCAACTGACATCAGGATTTCTGATCATTTATATTGATGATATCATCTTAAATGATGATTCTATACCATCTACATTGGCAACAGTCACATTTAAAGTGAATATGTCCGTATGGAAATCTATGGGAAAATTTAATCCTGCAACAGATTTCGTTGACATTGCAGGTAATTTCAACAATTGGAACGGTGCAACCTCCCGGCTGTCAACCACCAATGACAGTATATATTCTATTTCGGTACCAAGCTTACCCCTTGGAAGCACAATTGAATTCAAATTTCGCATAAATGGGAGTTGGTCAGATCAAACTTGTGAATTCCCGGGAGGACTTCCTAACCGTAAATATACAATCAATGCCAGTTCAAACATCTATAATGCATTGTATAATGACCAGCTTCTTGGGATAAAGGAAAACCCGGGGACAGGGAAGATTTTCCTGTATCCAAACCCGGTAAAGGACTTTTTACAAATTAAGTCATCCATCCTTTTAACTGAAATTGTTCTTGTAAATGAAAAGAGTCAGCAGGTTCTCAAATATAACAAACCAATGAGTGATGATTTTGCAGTGGACTTGTCAGGAATATCAAATGGCTCATACTTTATTATTTTCAAAGAACGAACGGGTAAAGAGTATATTCAAAAATTAATAAAAAACTAATTTGAGGGAAACTAAATAATTCCGATCGAAGAATTCCTGGGTTTTTATGTATAAAAAACAAGCTGCCCAATGTGGGCAGCTTGTTTTTTATAAGTCCGGATTACCGTGCTTTTCAGAATGTCCCTATAAATCAATGCTGGATGATGATGGAGCCTGAAACACGTCTGTAATCAGAGGTCACCACAATGTAGTAAACATTATTTGGCAGGTTATCGAGCGATAAGGAGTATTGCTTTGAAGATTGCATACTCACAGACCTGGTTAACAAACGGATGCCATAATGATTATACAATTCAACTGTACAGTTGGGATCATTAAAAATATCTGATTCCAGCGTTACAGTTGAAATAACGGGATTCGGGTAGGTCAACAGATCGAAGATATTGATATGGAAGTCTGCATTACTTTCATCTGTTATTCCAGGATTCAATATATTGGATATCCTGATCCGGTATAATCCTTCCGGTGTGTAATTTGGGATCCACCAGCTCCACGAATTTCCTCCGGCACCATTTGTGAGGGTTTCGTAAGTCAAGTCGGGCTTCTTTAATTCAATTTTCACATTTTCTGCAAAATCATCGGTCCAGGTGATTGGATGTGTGGTATTTACTCCCCACCATTCTCCTCCATTAGGACTTACAACAGTTACGACACTACCAAAACTAGCGACGATATTAAATGAAACCTCGCTGGATAAGGACGAATTTACAACGCTGGTTGCTTTAATTTTATAACCTATGGCAGGAGTCACGTAAAATGGAATCCACCAATCCCATGTTTCACCACTAACAGACCAGGCAAGGCTTTGCCATGCAGAAACAGTTGGATCCCACAATTCGAGCCTGACATCTTCCGTGAAGGTCTTATCCCAGGTAATTGCATGTGTTGAACTTACCAGCCAATTCGCCCCAGTGGTTGGGGAAGTAACAGTCACGGTGCCTCCACCTGCACTAACAGCAATACTAAATGCAACCTCATCATACGTTGCAGGAACTAAAACACTGGACACTTTTATCTTATATCCTGCTGAAGGAGCCATGTAATTTGGAATCCACCAACTCCAGGATCCACCACCTACTGACCAGGCCAGATATTCCCAGGTACTGGTAGTCGGGTTCCACAATTCCAGTCTGACATCTTCAGTGATTGATTTCGTCCAGGTTATTGGATGTGTGGAATTTCGTAACCACACGTCGGTCACAACCGGGGATGTTATCGTAACGGTACCACCAGGCGCACTTATTGCAATATTGAATGTAACTTCATCATTTAAGGAGGGATCCAATACGCTTGATGCCCTGATTTTATATCCGTTTCCCGGGAGAGTATAATAGGGGATCCACCAATCCCAGGAAAAACTACTTATTGAATTCGTCAATGTAACATAGCTACCACCAGGTTCGGCTATTTCGAGTTTCACATTCTCTGTGAAGGTCTTTGTAAAGGAAATTGCATAGGAGGTGTTGCGAATCAGGGTTAGTCCGCCTGTTGGCGTACTCAGGAACACATCTCCACCTGCGCTGGCGGTAATGGCGAACGTATGTTCATCATCAACAGAGGGGTCCAGGGTGCTGGAAACCCTGATCCGGTAATTCGGACTTGGCTCCATGTATGAAGGAATCCACCAGTTCATATTTAATCCCCCGGTCGACCAGGCCAGCAGGTCGTAATTGAAAGTAAACGGATTATATAATTCAACTTTTACATTTTCACTAAAAGTTTTAGTCCAGGCAATTGGCAGGGAGGAATTCCTTGGATATGAAGTTGCTGTTCCAGGTGTAGTTAAGGTCACAGTACTTCCAGCGGCACTGATTGCAATATTAAATGTGACCTCATTATTATATTGGGAATCCAAAACACTTGATATTCTGATTTTATATCCCGAAGCAGGCGTGGTATAATGAGGAATCCACCAGGACCAGGAGTTGCCGCTTACTGAATTCGTCAATATGGCATAGGGGCCACCCGGTTCAGCTATTTCAATTTTAACATTCTCGGTGAAAGTATCATTCCATGTTATGGTATGAGTGGTATTTCGTAACAAAGTTGCTCCCGCTGTTGGAGATGTAATATTCACTGTTCCACCGGCGCTGGCAGTAATTGCAAACTGGTGCTCATCAGTAATGGAAGAGTTGACCACGCTGGTTACCTTGATCCGGTAATTTGTATTTGGTGTCATATACGAAGGGATCCACCAATCCATGAATGTTCCTCCTAACGACCAGGCCAGCAATTCGTAGGCCCCGGTAATCGGATTAAAAAGTTCAAGCTGCACATTCTCGGTGAATATTGTTTTCGTCCAGCCAATATGCAAAGTCGTGTTTCTTGGATAGGAAGTGCCTGGTGCTGGGGTATTTAATATCACGGCACTGCCCGGAATACTCAATAATACTGAAAACGAATTATTGCTGAAATCGTACGTTACATTGGGATTATTTACGTTTGCAATCCGTATCTTATAGGTTCCGGGAGCTAAGGTGGCAGGTACTGTCCATGCGAAGGCATTACCTGTTGCTGCTGTACTGATTGATTGAACAAGGGTGTTTTGATCAGCTGTATACAAATCAATTTTAACGTTGGAGGTTAAATTGTCATCCCAGGCTATATTGCACACACCACCTCTCAAATATTGCTCACCACCATTCGGTGATAAAACAGTAACATATGGAGATCCGTCCCCAACATTAAATGAACTAACTCCATTAACACTATAATCAACATCCTTCCAGACTTTAAGATGATAGTTTCCTGCAACAGTACCAACAGGAATAGTCCAGGAATATGAATTGGTGCCTTCCGGAACCATGTCCGCTATAATACCATAATAGATTGATTCATCACTTGAATACCAGTCAATGTGCACCGGTCCGCTAAAATTCTTAGTCCATGTAATCGTTTGTTGGGTTCCTCTTTGCCACGTAATATTTGCGACCGGTGTCAAAACCGCAATGCTGGGCTCCTCGATATTAAATGCATGATGCCCCAAAATTTGTGTGGGAGGTGTAGCGTTCCACCAATTGTCCTTTTCAACATAAAGATCATAGGAGCCAGGAGCCAGATCAGCAGGAATTGTCCACGAATATGAATTACTCCCGTCAACGGCAGGAACTGCATCATTTATTACTTTCTTCAGAAGTCCTCCTTGAAAAAGTGTAATATGCGCGTCCCCATCAAAACTTTGGCTCCAGGTTATCGGATGATTAAATCCTTTGTACCAGGTGATATTGGTGGCCGGTGTAATTACGGTTATTGTCGGGTATGCAACCGAATATCCCCAAAGAGCTTCGCTTGTAATTTCATTATATTCTTCACCAACCGCCCAATCCATCCAGCCACCGTTTGTAAGCTGAGTGCTACTTAAATAGTCAGCAGCACCAATAATATTGGTAAAAAAAACAGTTCTGTTAACTTCATTCAGAGCAAGAATGGAATAAGCAGTTTCCTGCGTTGTTTCATTGTTCTCTCCAGGAATAACATAAGCTGAATTCCAGGCAAATCCACCAAGAGCGATCTGGTATGATGCCAGAATAACCGCAAGATCATTCAAATTCGATGCAGCAACATGAGCGCCGGCTGTTGGATCAAATTCTTCGTCAACAAATGCAAGCCCATAAAGCCCTCCGGCCAAACCTATTACATCGTAATACTCAAGTGCATCTAATTCGTTGATTTCTGCTTTGGTTCCTTCAATCCAGAAATTGAGTTCCGCTCCTGTTACGCCACAGCTGGCGGCGCCAACCAAACCCATCCCAAGATCCCATGCAGCCATGTTGGCCTGATGTGCAACAGATGCACGGTCGTTTCTAATCTTAAGAATATAAGCAGATGTATTGTATAATACCCCCTCACCTTTTCTATTATAGGTGCCTGCTGCCAAAGGTCCGTAAAAATTGGTATTCAAGTGATTTCTATAAGTATTACCTCCGAAGATGTTATCCAACGCCAGGGCGAGATAACCATCACTGGGGGAGAAGTTATTTGTCTTCAGCAGGAGAAATGCGCCGGCATTAGAAAGAGCAGTATGTTGTGTTAATGATTGCGTGTAATTAAAAGCCTGAGCGAGTCCTTTGGCAATTGGACCATGAATATTACCATAAGTGGGAGGACTTGTCAGTGGCCAGCCCCAGCCTCCATCAGTATATTGCATTGCAACAATACGATCACCTCCATTTTGAATGGTAGTTCCTGAGAATGCATCACCCGGAGACATTGTTTTTGCCACGGATTCCTGTGATGTGATCCCTGAAGGTTGGAGAATTGCATCATCAAAAGGATTGGCTGGTTGCGGTCTGGTTCCATTTTGCGCAGAGACCACTGTTACAAAAAACAAGGCGAAAATAAATAGTAACTGTTTTTTCATAGTGATTTATGTTTTGTTTTATTATTATCCGTTCACAATTCCTTTATGCCAATCCAAATTTTTACGGTCTTTTAGCATTTTACAAATATACTACATTTATTACAAAATGCAAGTAACTGTATTCTATTATTTAGTAAATGTAGCTGTTTTGTTAGTAAGTGTAATTTTTATTGAAAATAATCCTGTTTTTGCATCGTTGGGTCAACCGTTTTATATAAGGGTTCTGATATGATCACCGTTGACAGGTTCACTGTTCAGATGGGTAACAATAACAAAAAAAAAGCCGCTCTTTTCAGAACGGCCTTTGTTTTTAATATCATCATCTGCTTCATCAGTGAGAATATATCTTGCTTTGATCCCGGTATCCTGATGCCGTGTTCGAATACCAATCGGGATAAACTGCGCCCGAACTTTCGGCCCACGCATTGAACTTCAGGTAGCCTGTATTTATAGCCTGTCTTTCATAAACATAACTATATTTCCGTGAGATATGAATAGCCCAGGGAAGATTGTTTTTTGTTTTATAGTACCTGCTGCTTGCTGGTTGGCTGTCGTCATCATAGGTTCCAAAATCGGAGCCATCCACAAGATCGGTAGGAGGTTTATCAGCAAGATGCACCTCCTTGTTCCGGTTACCATTGAGAATGATAAATGGGTTATACGGAGGAGTGCCTGTCTGACTTAACGACACTCCGCCTGCAATGAGTCTAATTGTCAGTCTCATTGTATCAGGTGTCACATAAGGAGCTCCTGCTTCTGTATTGGAACCTACGCCAATTCCCGGGGGAGGCAGCCGGTCATATGCATCGTCATAGGCAACGATCACTGCTTTCGATTGTCCGGCCTCCGTTCCATTGGCAGCAAGCGTGACAACGTTATGCCTCAGATCGTACCCGGTAACACTTTCAATAAAGTCGGGTGATAAGGGCATCTGGAATGCGAATGCATTGTGCAAACTGGCCCCCATGGCCTCTGTGATCAATGTTGCCTTGACCTGGACCACTTTATTCTGTGCGTTGGTGATCTGATTGAATCGATAACTGACGACAAGATCGTTAAAATCGTAATCTCCTTTCCCGGGCCACAAATCCTCAAAAGCCAGACTGCTGTATCCGGTTTTGTCCGGATACCAGTTATCATATGCCGTTGTCGGATCTGCCGGGTAATCGTCGAACACATCTGGAACACCATCAGAATCTCCGTCGGGTTGGGTTGTAGGCATGACGGGCATCCCATCGGTGTTTACCGCAGAAACAGGGTTTGCTTTCAGATAAAGAATCCCGTCATTAAAATCCTGGTCGCCGCCCTGGTCACGTCGCCAGTCTTCAAAACCGAATAAAATTGAGTGACGGGTGGCATCCCTGAGCAATATTGTATGTTTTTGCAAGGCAGGATTGGGTTCTGGATTTAGCGAAGGAATTGTATATAACCGATATTTTTCATTTGCAACAATGGAGCCATTCCAGCCGTTGGCAAAGATGACCCATCCAATCGACTTCCCGGCAGGAAAGCGTCCGAGATAAACTTTATTCCCGGGGTATAAGCCTCCGCCACCGGCAAACCCGTTTACAGATGAATTGCTGCCAAAATTCGATAAATTTGGGAACACGATTTTAATTGAATCTATGTCACCCGGTGTTGATGGAGGTGAATTTGTATTGAAGGTGAAAAATCCCAGGGAGTTATACCAGCCGGCGCCTTCGGTAATATAAGTCACCCAAACATCGCACACTTCATTTAATGCCAGATTATTCGGAGCTGTATTTGCAAGATAATCAGGATGGTAAGTTGGCACAGGCTGGCGTTCAGGTAACGAGGCATTCAGATCATTCAACAGGGTCGCATCCACCGGATCATTCACAGGCTGGAGATAATTAGGAACTCCAAGTGAATTATAGGTTCCCATGTAAAAAACACCCGTAAGCGTACTTTTCATCAACCCTCCCGACGACTTCAAATTCACCGGAACAGGAGCCAGTCCACCAAAAAGACCTATTACCTTGTTCCCTTGAACCGGTATCCGTTGTTCCCTGATCAAACCAACATAATCATTGGTCACATAGATGTATTTCATGTAAGTCGGAACCGGTTGGGTTGAAGCCCATATTCCGGAGGCATCGGTCACGCCACCAAACATGTAAACGCCTCCAGAGTCGGGGTTGGCACTGTATATTTTAATCCTGACATTTACCAGAGGATTGTCCATGTTATCCCGGGTAATGATATTGAATGAGACATCAATGGTTGTGGCCCAGTCAAAATTGCGGTCGACAATAAGTTGATCCATTTTTTTATTTTCCGCGGATGGATCGGGATTTTCACTCGTTTTCCTGCAGGAAATCATGGATCCAAGCATTAAAATGGCGGCAGAAATTACCAGCAGTTTTAACGAGTGGCCAATCATTGGTTTGATTACTTTCATAGTGATTCGTTTAATAGTATAAAAATAAACAGATTTAAGAGTACAGGCAAGGATAAATAAGTAAATGGCTGACTATAATTCGTATCTGTTGCAAACGCAGGACAAACAACTGAGAATCCGTTTGATCAGGCAATAATTGAAAATGTTTTAAACCTCACAAAATGGTATTAAGAAAATTTACTGCGATTAACCGGTCATACAAGGCGCCAGTTTCATGATAGTAAACATATATTGTATAGTCATTCTCGGTTTCCCAGTGATTTCCTTCAATAAGGGATTCATCGCCTTCCCTCCGGCCATTCTCCTTTAGAAGGTACAGATAATTGTAGTAACCCTGCTTCAGGAAAAGATTAAGTTCGTAACCTTTCCGGCCGGAATTGAACTTCATTTTGTTATCCTCATTCAATTGCCAATAGGACAGTTCCCCCACCACATGAAATTGTCCGATTGTAATCGGCGCAGGAAAAGGCAGAAAAAAATGAATCCAGGCATAGTCTGCTTCCGTTTTACTGTTTTCGGCACGTTCTTCATTTTTCACAAAAAAACGGCCATTCAGGTCCTTCTCAAAAGCGTATTGCTTGTAAGTCCGTGGCTGGTCATCCAATAAAAACACCTGATTTGTCGTATCATAGCTGATCTTTGCGATTCGTTCACTTTGGTAAAGCAGGCTTTTTGTATCAAAATACCGATATTGATTGCCGCCATTAAAGGAAATTGATTCATCGTAACGGTAGTCGAGTTCATCAGGCCTTGCGAATCGTGGTTTTGATATCGTGAGGGTATTATCCCAACGGCCATTTTGCTGCACAACAACTTTGATTTCACGTTCCACGTAGCGAACCTGAAACCCGTTCAGCCTGACAATGAAATCAATTTGCTGGCGGGTAAAGTGATCTTCGATCCTTGAGCTTTGTACGATTGTTCCAGTGGTCACTAAAGGCGAAGTTTCCACTACCATGAACCGGGCAGTAAATGCCAGTTGCGAGGGGTCATCTTCATATACTACCAGCAGGTAATTGCCTGAGATCTTCAGGCGCATATTCTCCGAAGGGAAAACGGCTTCAAAATGGGTGTAATTTACTGTTGTATTATAGGAATAGGCGAACTGGTCGATTTTTTCTTCATTGAACCCTTCAATAAAATCTGAGACCAAAAGGTCGGCAGAGATTTTCCAGTCAGATTCACAGTGCAAAACAGTAAACTTATACCTTTTAATCTCGGGGTCAAGATCATCAAATGATATCACGAGCCGTTCAGTGCTGTTAAGCTGAATGATTGGAGGTGACAACTCCAGCCCTTCTTTAAAAACCTGGATAGTCTTGACGGATGGGTCGTAGCACCTGTTTTCAGCAGGCAATCCAATTCCAAAACACGCTGATGCAAAAGCAAAAACCGGCAAGCAAAAAAACAAACGAACTATTGATCTGGTCTTTGTCCTCATTCTTAATGGGTTGATGATATACCTGCAGACATGCAAATATGAATTCTCGTAATTCGTAATTTTTAATTTTTAATTATTTTCCTCCTGAATTCTGCACAAATGATCGCACTGGCCACAGCGGCATTAAGAGATTCAGCTTTTCCCAACTCAGAATTTCCATACGAGGGGATTAAAAGTTTTTTGGTGATAAAAGGGACCAGTTCGGATGATATTCCACGGGATTCATTTCCAATTATGATGATCCCATGTTCGGTGAGTGTTTGCGTGAAGATTTGCTCACCATCCATGAGTGTGCCATAGACAGGGACCATATTATGCGACCCTGTCAGGCTGGTAAGGGCCTGGACGAGGTTGCATCGGATGACTTTCACCCTGGCAATGGAACCCATGGTAGCCTGGACGACCTTAGGGTTAAAGAGTT
This sequence comes from uncultured Bacteroidales bacterium, assembly GCA_903885595.1. Classification (GTDB taxonomy): domain Bacteria; phylum Bacteroidota; class Bacteroidia; order Bacteroidales; family FEN-979; genus CAIVAT01. The sequence continues at coordinate 4,402 of CAISJJ010000498.1, read as the reverse complement.
CGACACAACCTTCGGAACAAAGTACAGTATCGATGCCAAACCAGTCGGCAATCCGGATAATTGTACCGAAGTTCCCGGGATCCCGGATATCGTCGAGGGCGAGTGAAAGAGAGCTGGTAAACTGATAAGCTGGTAAATTGGCAAGTTGGCAGGTTGGAAAGTTAATGCAATCATCATTGGGGATTTTTAAGACTGCGAGGACGGGGCTTGGGGATGAAAGCGCCGAAATCCTTTCCATCTCTCTGGGTAAGGTTTCAAAAACAGGTATCTTCTTCTCCCTGGTCATTGGCGTGTGTACAGCAATCCAATCGGACGTGGCATATATACCTTCAATAATAAATTCGCTGTTCATCAGATCCGACACCAGTTTGTGACCCTCGGCTATGAACTGGCCGTATTCCTCCCGGTACTTTTTAACCTTGAGGGCGGTAATATGTTTGATTTGGTTTTGTGATAGCATAAAAAATCCCGGTATCGTCAGGATACCGGGATAAAATTACAACTTTTCAGCAAGATCTATTCAGCAAAAACCTCGAAGTTGATCTCAACCTGTACATCTTTGTGCAGGTGGATCTTTGCTTTGTATGTACCCAGTTCTTTAATGTGTTCATGATCAACATGTATCTTTTTACGATCAACGTCGAAATCGAACTGTTCTTTTAGGGCCTGGGCAATCTGAATTGCATTTACAGATCCGAAAATTTTTCCGCTTTCGGCTGCTTTTGCACCAATTCTCACGGTAAGGTTTTTCAATCCTTCAGAAAGATCTTCTGCAGACTTCCTGATTTTTGATTCCTTATGCGCCTTTTGTTTCAGGGTTTCAGCTAAAACCTTTTTGTTTGATTCACTCGCGATAATTGCGATGCCTTGCGGAATCAGATAATTCCTGGCATAACCGGGCTTCACGTTCACCTTTTCGTTCGTATAGCCCAGGTTAAGGACGTCTTGTTTTAAAATCACTTCCATGGTTCCAGCCTCCTTATTTTAATAAATCTCCTACATAGGGCATTAAGGCAATATGCCGGGCCCGTTTAACAGCCTGTGCAACTTTCCGCTGGTATTTTGTGGATGTACCAGTAATACGGCGGGGAAGCAGTTTGCCCTGTTCATTCACGAACTTGAGCAGAAAACCAGCGTCTTTATAATCAATATATTTTATTCCGCTCTTCTTGAAGCGGCAATATTTTTTCTTTTTGGTATCAACCGCGATCGGGGTCAGATACTTTATTTCTCCTTGTTGTTGGGTTGCCATAATCTTAAGAATTTTGGGTGGTTACTACTCTTTTACTTCCTTCGCAGCCTTCGACTTGTTGCGTTTCTTCTCGCTGTAGGCGAGCATGTGCTTGTCAAGAACTACCGTTAAAAAGCGGAGGATCCGCTCATCACGCTTAAAGGTCACTTCCCATTCCCTGATCAGGGTAGGTTCCGCCTTGAATTCAATCAAGTGATAAAACCCTGTTGATTTTTTCTGGATGGGATAGGCGAGCTTCCGCAACCCCCAATTATCCTCGAATACGATCTCAGCTCCTTTGCTGACGAGGAATTTCTGATACTTTTCTACCGTTTCCTTCATCTGTTCATCAGACAAAACGGGAGTCATAATGAAAACGGTTTCGTACTGTTTTAACATTTCTCGTTGATTTTAATTAATTTATGATTTTTAAAAAGGACTGCAAAAGTAGAAAGAATAAATCACATTACCAAATGGCAAACTTCTCTAAATTTGCTTTACGATTCCTTTGTCTACGCTCACCTACATTCCGGAATATGCGCAAAGCCAGTTATCCTGTAGTTACACTCTTTGGCATCAGCTGCTTTTTAGTTGCATTCTTTATTAGTCAGCGGATTTTCAACAGCAATGGAAAAGGCTGGGAACATATAGTAAGCAGTGACGGACGGGGTTATTATGCCTACCTGCCCGCCTTAATCATTGATGGGGATCTGACCTTCGGGAAGGTGGCTGAACGGGAATCCAGATTCCTGGGAAATCCCCACCATAAACCGGGTTATCTCGTAAGGGTTAATAGTCACCCACTGAATAAATATTTTGCCGGGGAGGCCCTGCTCCTTCTTCCATTTTTTTTATTTGGACTATTTTTTTCCTTCATCTTCGGACTGCCTGTTGACGGCTATTCTTTCTTTTTTCAAATTTCAACGGGGTTGGGAGCGCTGTTTTATCTGGTGACAGGGTTGTACTACTTATCACGGATCCTGGCATATTTTGAAATCAGACCGGTCATAACAGCATGGTGTCTGGCGCTTATTTTATTTGGGACCAACCTTTTATATTACACGATTTGGCAGCCAACTATGTCGCATGTTTATTCATTTTTCGCCATCAACGGCCTGCTTTATTATTTACTGCTGGCCATCAGGTCATGGAACAACACCACTGCGCTGCTCACCGGGCTTTTTCTGGGATTGGTGTTTCTGGTTCGGCCCACAAACCTCATTGTGCTGCTGTTGCTGCCTTTTCTTGCGGGAAACTTATCGTCATTTTTTGCCTTCCTGCGCGTGATGTGGATTAGAAAACGAATTACAATTCTTTTTTTCCTGGTGGTGATTTTGCTGGCAGCCGTTCAACCTGTGCTGTGGTTTTTACAAACCGGAAAATTCTTCATCTGGTCTTATCAAAACGAGGGATTTATATTCTCCAGGCCTGAAATTATAAACGTTTTATTCAGTTTTCGGAAGGGATTATTCATCTATACCCCAATGATCCTACTTTCATGGACAGGTTTGATTTTCCTGGCTATCAGCAACAGGGTTCGTTTTTTCAGCATGCTGCTTTTTATTGCCCTGAGTTCGTATGTTATTTCATCATGGTGGAACTGGTATTATGGCGATGGTTTCGGATTGCGGGCCTTCATTGATTATTACGGAATTTTTTGCCTGCTTCTGGCGCTGCCTTTAAACCGGCTGCCAGGGAAGACAGCTTATTTTCTGATTGTTTTTCTGATTTTACCGGTGTCATTCCTGAACCTGTTCCAGACCTGGCAATATACCCGCAATGCCATCCAGCCCAATAGCATGAACCACCAAAAATACTGCTATATCTTCCTGAAGGCTGATTCGGCCCACATGAATGGAATGGGAGGGAACCAGGAACTTGCTGATTTTACCGTTGATCTTAAAAGACCTGAATTGGTTTTTCAAAACAATTTTGAAACAAAACCGGATTCATGGAATAATATTTCCATCCAAAATTCATCCAGGGCGTTTTCCCAGGACCATGTTGGTTATCTTGATTCGCTTCATCAATTTAGTCCGGGTCTTGAAATCAAGACCAGTCAACTTGGGATTTTGCCATCCCGGTTTTTTCTTGAGGGCGAACTCATGGTATGGGATAGTATAATGGGAGCAAGTAATAAAGCGCTGGTTGTATTAAGTATGGACAGCATCAACGGGCGGGAAAATTACTGGCAGGGTTTCAGCCTTAATGACATTCCGCGAAATGATATGAAATCGTGGCGAAAATGCCGGTTTTCGCTTACCATTCCCGAAATTGTCAATCATCATGGGGTACTAAAGATTTATATCTGGAACACTGGAAAAGACCCATTTCTTCTGGATAATTTCACCTTACGGTTTTACAGGGTCAAGTAGCAGGGCACAGGGCACAGGGCGCAGGGCGTGATTTAATTTTTGGAACCGCATTCTCCCCTCTCCCTGGGGAGAGGGGTCAGGGGGTGAGGCATACCTCCTAATATTTAAACTTTTGCAACAACGCCACCGCATATGCAGAAACCCCCTCTTCGCGTCCGATAAACCCCAGTTTTTCACTGGTTTTCGCTTTAATGGAAATCTGGTTTTCAGACACCTGCAATGCACTGGCTAAGGCTTGTACCATGCCCGGGATAAATTCCCCTATTTTTGGATTCTGTAAAACCACTGTCGAATCAATATTCCCGATCTCAAAAAGGTTTTCACGAACAAGTTGAATGGTCTTTGAAAGCAAAACCTTGCTGTCGATTCCCTTATACTCCGGGTCGATATCAGGAAACTGGGTGCCGATATCCCTTAATCCGGATGCACCTAATAAGGCATCGATTATGGCATGAATGAGCACGTCGGCATCGGAATGCCCCACCGATCCCTTCGTATGGGGGACCAGGATTCCGCCCAGCCAAAAATCCCGGTTATCGTCTAAACAATGTGTATCGAAGCCAAAACCAATCCTGTACATTGGAATATTGTATTGTCTGCAAAGGAAAATTATTTTGACCCTTTAAGAGACTGTTTAAATTTCAACATACTATTCATTTTCTTTATTCATTTTTCACTGGCAATTATCCATTGTAAGCTATTCATTGGGTTAACGACTAATGTAAAATGAAAAACGATGAGTGAAGATTGAATAATGAAAAACTAATAGTTTTCAAGGAGTTGCAAATTTCAAAAT
>CAISJJ010000497.1 GCA_903885595.1 uncultured Bacteroidales bacterium | reverse complement strand
GGGGTCATTGACATCTAAGCAGGTTCCTTAATTTCACTGGTAAGATTGCGATCAATCAACTTATTTTACATTAATTGTAATATAAACTTATTTTATGTGTTATATTTACAAAAAAAACCAAGTATCATGCTGGTTCAATTTAGTGTTACCAACTTTAAAACATTCCGTAATAAAGTTGTGTTAAGTCTCATTGCGTCCAAATACGACAAAACACGTGAATTGGCGAATTTCTCCTCTGAAAACACCTTTGGATTCAATCTTCTGAAGAGTGCCGTTGTATATGGAGCCAATGCCAGCGGAAAGAGTAAACTTATGGAGGCTTTGTTTAATATGAGACGCATGGTCTTAAGTTCTTCAAAAGAAAGTCAAAAAGGAGAACCCATTAATGTAGAGCCCTTTTTATTAAGTTCCGAAACAAATGAAAAACCTTCCGAATTCGAGATCATATTCACGCATAAACAGCAATTGTTCCGGTATGGTTTTGAAGTCGATAAATATAAGGTAGTGTCGGAGTGGTTCTATTATCGTCCATTTACAAAAGAAATTGAATTGTTTGTGAGGGAAGGCCAACATATTAGCACTCACGAACGCAAATTCGCCAAAGGGAACAAACTTTCCAGAGAAAAAATGATCCGGGAAAACGCCCTTATGTTATCGGTTGCAGCACAATTCAACGAAGAAATTGCCGGTACTGCCCTTGAATGGTTCAAGCGATTGAAAATAATATCAGCACTTGAGCCTAATGGGTATAAGGGTTATTCCATGAGCAGTTTGAAGAACAATGATAAAAAACGGAAAATTCTTGAAATGCTGCAACAAGCCGACTTGAGCATTTCTGATATCAGCCTGCGAACTGTTGATTTTCAAAATTTCTCAAAGAAAATTCCGATTGATCTGAAAAACATACTGGCTCAAAAGTTTATTGATGAAAAGAGCGAGTTTGTAAAAATAAATACCACTCATCCCGTCTATGACAAGAATATGAATATTGTCCATGACATTGCCTTTGATTTAGATACGGATGAATCATCTGGAACAAACCAATTCTTTGCACTTACCGGGCCTGTCATTGATGTAATTGAAAATGGTTTTGTTTTGGCTGTTGACGAATTGGATTCGAAATTACATCCTAACCTGGTACTGAAGATCATTGAAATCTTTAATTCTGAAGTCTATAATCCTAAGAACGCTCAACTCATCTTCAATACGCATGACACGAACCTGCTTGATGCAGATATTTTCAGGAGAGATCAGATTTGGTTCGTTGAAAAAGACCGTTTTGGGGCTTCCAGTTTGTATTCACTGTCTGATCTTAAAGATGTTCGAAAAAACGAAAATTTTGAGAATAATTATATCACGGGCAAATATGGTGCAGTTCCGATTGTCAGCGATTTTGATGGTATTTCATGAAATAGGTGCGCTGGTAGATTTGGGCGAACCGATCACTAATACTTCATGCATTCGTTCCAATATTCTTTCGGACTTACAATCTTCGTTCCCTTATATTCACGTATGATAAAATCATT
>CAISJJ010000496.1 GCA_903885595.1 uncultured Bacteroidales bacterium | reverse complement strand
TTAATGAAACATTTAATTCAGCAGTATTCAACCCGGAACTATGTTTCTACTGATTTTATAATCATCAGTTTTTCTTTAAATCTATGAAATACAGTTGCATCATTGGGGACGTCCTTGTCAACTATCATTCCTGCCTGAATAATATTATTTGAGCCAATGGATATATTAGGAAGTACCGTAGATCTTATTCCAAAATTATTATTATCATGAACATGAACATACCCTGAAAGACCTGAAGTTGCAAAAAAATTACAGTCCCCAATAATACAATCATGGCTAATAAAACTATAGGAAGTTAATATATTAAAATTACCAATTTGACATTTTGGACCAAATATACAATTAGGATAAATTATATTTCCATGTCCTAATACAACAGTCCTGGCAATATTAGTAGAAGCGTGAATTAAATTTGTAAATCTTGCATTTTTATTCTGCAATATTTTTATTGCTTTTTGCTTAAATGGCATATTTAAGACTGCTATAATAAAGACATCATCCTCCTTTACTATATAATCCTCCAGTTCGCCCAACACAGGTTGTTCAAGTTCATAATACTTGTGGTATTTTTCAATTCTGTCCTCATATTCGAGATAGCCCTTTAGAGAAAACTCTGAGTCATCAGAAATATACGAATTTGATAAATATGATGTCACTTCAGCGGCAATCGCCCCAGCTCCTACTATTACTAAATTCTTCATCCTGCTAATAAATTAAAATGCAGATACTGCCATTTGCACACAGACTAACCAGATATGTTTATCGACCGGCCACCATCAATAGTAAATTGCTGACCTGTTATCCATCTTGCTTTATCAGAAAGTAAAAAGGCTACAATTTCAAAAATATCATTTGTGTTACCAAGTCCTAATGGGTATGTTAATTCCATTCTTTGTATTGTTTCCATATCAGCGAACACTGCTTCAGTCATTTCAGTTCTGATTGCTCCTGGCAACACTGAATTAATACGGACTTTTGGGGCGAGTTCAACGGCAAGACTACGCGTAAATCCATCTAATGCTGATTTGGATGCACCATAAACACTAAATGCCTTTGCACCAAAATTACTGATATTACTGCTGATCATCACAGCACTTTTCAGAGCAGCATTGTTGTGTTTGCGATTTATAAGAACTTTAATTATCAGAGCTGCGGAAATGACATTTACTGCAAACGTATTGTTGATGTTTTCAATTGATATCATTTTTAAGGGGATCATCTTCATATAGCCCGCACAATGAACAAATTGAAAAATTTCTATATTCTTTTCCCTGATGAATACCGAAAGTTGATCTTCCAATCCATTTATATTGCTCAAATCCATGGGAAAAATAACCTGTTCAAAAGTATTAGAACACTTTTCTTTGGTCGTTAACAGCCTTTCCATATCCCGTCCATTCAAAACCACATTACATGTAGATGAAAGTCTGATGGCTATCTGTCGTCCTATTCCGGAAGAGGCGCCTGTAACCAAAACAAATGCTTTTTTATCAACCATGATTTTACCTATTGCGCTGTGAACCCTCCATCAATATTCAAAATCGAACCCGTTACCCATTTTGCCGCATCAGAAAGAAGGTACGCTATTGAGTATGCTACATCATCAGGTTCACCAATGCCTAACGGATGCAATCTTTTCAATGTTTCAGCATGGTTGGAATCAAATAAATCGCTCGCAGAATCAAGCATATTTGTTTTTACAAATCCAGGTGCAACGCAATTTACCCGGATTCCTTTTACGGCCAGCTCAATTGAAAGGGATTTGGTGATTCCATGCAAGGCAGATTTACTCATTGCATAAGCCACATTGGCTGCGGATCCAACCAAACCATACACTGATGACACCAAGACGATAGACCCTTTTTCACCAGCATAAACATTTCTGTGGATAAATATTTTCGCCAATTCAATGGCTGCATGCGTATTTATTGTAAAAATTTCTCTGCATTTTTCCTCTGAAACAGATTTTAGGGGAGCAATGTAAGTCTTTCCGGCAAGGTGGACAAAACCATGCAATTTATCAAATCCATCAACCATCTTTAACACCTTATCTTTAATTGAGGCTAGATCAGCTAGATTGATTGGAAGGATTGCATTCTCCCCGTCACATGCATGCCTGGTATTTTCCAATCCATTCTCATTAATATCAGCGAGTATAAGTTTCGCGCCTAGGCGGGATAATACTATGCTGGTTGCCTTGCCAATGCCTGATGCAGCGCCGGTAATGAGATAATGACGACCGTCATGAGAATATGGGTTGAATCCTTTCATCTCCTTTTTGATTTTATCAATTCTTCAAGACCACCAACAGTATTGGAATTGTTCACATCCGCTGCAGACAATGTAACATTATAATTTTCTCCCGCTAATGCTATGATTGACAAAATAGTCAGAGAATCCCAGCATTCAAAAGAACTCAATAATTCATCCTTTTCAACACCATCTACTTCAAGAATTTCAGCTAATTCAATCCTAAAATTATTCATCTTATTAAAATTAATTAGTTCATTACATGTAAATCAATTCGTTAAATTTCATCTTTTCTGTTTTCAATAACAGTGAAGCCCAGGTTAACCCCACGCCAAAACCTGCAAGACAGAAGGTCAACGATTCTTTGGTCGGTATGTCCTTCAAGTTAAAGGTAATAGCAGTAGGAATTGTAACACCGCTGGCATTCCCAAAGTTTTCAACAATATTGCTTGGCATTTTTTCACGCGGTACCGCCAGCTTATCGGCAAGTTTGTTCAGCATAAATTTATTGGGCTGGTGAAACATATAATAATCAACATCCTTTTTGTCAACCGCTGCACTTAATAGTAACTCTTCTATCATGGGTGGAACTTCACGTTGCACGAAGTTAAATACATCATCCCCTTTCATGACCAGGTGATCTGACGAACGAAAGTTTCCGGCTGCATCTTCCTTAATTTCTGCAGTTTGAAGGCTCGATGGCATTTTAAAACCTCCTGCCGGGATCATAAGAGCCTCATGGCTACTGCCATCCATTTTTAGAAACCCAAATATTGTATTTGGCTTTTCACTTTTTTCAACAATTGTAACCGAAGCGCCATCACCAATAAGGGGGGTTGCTATTCCTGTCGCGTTTTGAAACTTTGCGGCTAATCAGGTCCGCATTAAGTAAAACAACTTTGTTAATACTTTTCTGTTCAAGCAGCATGAATGCCTGGATAAGCCCGATAATGTAACCCGCGCACCCCTGATTTATGTCAAAACAGATCATATCCTGCTTTAATCCCAACTTTCCCTGAATAACATTACTGGTTGGAGGCATGAAATAGTCGGGCGATTGAGTCACTAACACCAGGGCATCAATGTCTTCTTTGTTCAGAAGTCTATTCTGAAACAAATAGTTCATCCCAAAGATACAAAGATCCGAAGTGCAAACTTCGTCTTCAACAATCCGGTGTGCATTGTATCCCATGGCCATTTTTAATTTGAGAGACTTGGCAGCGGAGAAATTATAATACTCCAT
>CAISJJ010000495.1 GCA_903885595.1 uncultured Bacteroidales bacterium | reverse complement strand
TCATCATGTCCTTCATAGCCCTCGAATTTCCCGCCTTTGCCAAGGTCTTTCTCTTCAACCGGGGGCATAAACACCAGCGACAACGATTTATCGGAATTGGAACCGACACCGATCACATTCCCGTAACTGCCGGAGCCGGCGGCAATGGTGATGATATAAATCTCATCAAATCCATTGCCATCAAGGTCACCAACAAGCACTTTGTTGATGGGATCAACATCGGTGAATTTCATCTCCGAAGCGGCATCACCTGCGAATGCTACGCTGATGTTGCTCAGACTTTGTCCCTGGGGGTGTGATTCCGCAACAGTAATTATTTTTCCTGTTTTGGTCTTATACTCCCTGGTTACAATGGATTTGGCCAGTGAGTCAGCGGCAGCGACCTGTGCTGTGTCGCTGGTAGTAACGCTGTCAGTCGCACCTGGATTGTTGTTGCACGCGAAGAGGAAGGCCATCATCGCAGTGATTAACAAAGCTATTTGAATTGTTATCTTTTTCATATTTCAGTGTTTCAGAATAGTCTTATTTTGTAACAACAAGTTTGAGGGTTTCAACATATCCGTCAGCAACGACCTTTACAAAATAGAGCCCGTTTTGCAGGTCTGACACCGGGAACAGATGTTTGTTCTCCCCATGCAATTCTTTGGTTACCATCCGTTCGCCACGGATGCTGTAAATTTCAATGTTTACTTTTGCGTATGATTTTTCACCCGTTTGCTCAAATGTGAAATTTCCATTTGCGGGATTGGGATAGATCACAAATGCCCTGGTGTTCAAGGCTGCCACGGGTTGGGCTTCATCCGGCTCAATTTCTCCTGCAATGGTTGATGGCATCGAGGGAGCCTGAATACCGCAGAATGGTTCGCCTGCATCGATATAACCATGCATAGATCCGCCGGATTTTATCCATGCACCCGGCAGGTAAAGGATGTTCTTCCCGGCAACCATGTTTGCATGTCCTCCGCAACACACTTCGAATGTAGTTCCGTTCCCGGCAACAGTAATTGTTTGCCATGCGTTGGTACAAAGTGATTGTCCCTGGGATATTTTGCCGGATACCTCTGAGTTTAGGGCGACTCCATGCGTATAAATCAGAGGGGTCCCCCTGAAACTTCTCCCATCACTCATGGTGAGGTTTTTAATTACCACCAGGGCATTGGTTGCCGGGTCAAATTCCGCAAGGGTGCCGAACCCGCTCGTTCCGCCGGTATAGGAGGTTGCGTATAACTTGTCGTTCAAAACTGTCCACTCCCCTTCGAAACCTGCTCCGTCGGTAAGACTGTTGAAGTTATAGAGGATGGCGAATGTATTGGTGGCAATGGTGTAGGAGAAGAGATACCCGTTGTTGTTTGTTCCGCCATAATTGGTGGAACCGTAGAGTTTCCCGTTATATTCCCTCAGCCCTCCATTGCAGTTCTTGATGCCTGCCGGGAAGGTATATTCGACCGTGAAATTGTAGTTCACCGGATCCAGGGAGAAAATAACCGCATTGCCAACCGGTGCAGGAGGAGTCACGTCATAGCCTTTCACCTTGGTCGTTCCGTATATTTTTCCGTTGGAAGCCTTGATGTAATTTCCTTTATAGAATCCGTAAGTGCTCGAATTATGCGAAAATTTTCGTGTCGTAAAAGTGTTGGTGTTGAAATCGTACACATAGATACTGTCCCTGAAACAAGTGAGGATCTTGCCGGTTGCGACTTCGGTGAGCCCGACAGCTTCGAAATCTTTATAACTATGAAGATTCTGGTCGGAAGGTAATTCAGCCCTGGTGTTTGTGGCCAAATCATAGGACGATATCCTGAAAAAGTTACCGGCATATCCCAGGTGGATATAACTGTAGTATAGTTTGCCATTGGAGGCAAGAAGGGGCCGATTGAATTTCAGGCAGTTTTGGTCCTGATTATAGGATGCCGGAAAATAGGTGTGTTTGAACGCATCGGGCAGGACTGTGACTGCACGGGTCCTGGTATTGATCTGTACCAGGTCGCCCAGCTCGTGCTGTGAATTTGCACTGAAACCAGGCTGATTGGGAAGGGAACCTCCCATCCCGGTATAACCTATCAGTGTGGAGTCGTTCACCTGCGTAAGCTCGCCCACCATCCCCCTTCCCCCCAGGGAGTTGTTTTCGGCAAGGACCGTGCTCACCTGGGTTCCGAGGTCGAAAGAGAATATCGAACCAGCATTGGCCGTTCCCCCGTTGGTCATCCGGCCGATAATCTTTCCGTTATTAACAAAGAACTGAACCTCCTTAGAGTAACCCGGAAGAGCTGTTGTATAGGGTACAATATTTTCGAGCAAACCAGTCAGCACATCGTAACTGAACATCTGGGGAAACGGTGGTGCTGTGAAATCATCCTCCCAGCTTCCGTATATTTTCGAGCCAACCACCTGGAAACCCGTATTATGAGCATACAATGGGCCGGTAAGATCCAGTACCTTGGAATAGGTGTTTGAAGAGGGTACGTATTTAATGATGGTGCCGAAGTCGTTTGCCCCCCCTCCCTTGGAGAATGCATAAAGTTTCCCGTCATTTCCCTGCACCAGCCCGCCAACCTGGGATCCGAGGATATTCGTTTCCGACGTTGCTATTGTCAATTTATACTTGACTGTATTATTGGTCATGTTGTAAGCCCAGATCCCACCTCCGATATTCGCGTCCCAATTGCCCAGAGAACTTAATTTTGTTCCATAAAAAGTATTCAAAGAGGGGATATAAACAATGTCCCCGGTAGGGAACGTCAACATCGTAGAAATCATATCCGTTGAGTTCAGGTCATGGACAAATTCCAGCTGGTCGGTGACCGTATTGATGCGGTATAAAACACCATCGTCCAAAGCGGTGGGTTGGTTTATATTCCTTTTTGACAATACCCCGTAAAGGTTGCTTCCGTCACCATGGATAAGGTTGCCTAAAGGCAGGTAACCTATACCAAAGGGCAGGTTGCTGAATTCACCTATCTTTTTATAGGTCATGGTATTGACGTCGAATTTCCAGGCACCACCCACGTCATAGGTTCCGCCAAGTAAAGCGATTCCGTAAAAGACCCCGCTGCTCATCTCCACAACCTTATAGGCGGGACCTGCCAGGTTTTCATTATAGGCGGCCGTATGATTGATATCGGCCATATTATATTCGCCTGCACCTGTAAATGAATAGAGAACCTGGGTTTTATTGGTCGCCGGGTCAAACCTGTAGAAAATGCCCCTGTCGGTTTTATGATCCAGGTCAAGATTTACGATACCGGATGGCAGAAATGCCACCCCGTAATATTTCCCGTCCATTCCGAGCGTTAACCCACCTTTCCCAAATTGCCAGTCATTATCGGAATTTATTACCCAATTCAATGCGGTGAATGGGTTTCCGCCAAGGCTGGCAAAAACAGAGGAGTTGCCTGTCGCCGGGTTGACTTTTATAATGGCTCCATTGCTGTTGGAGCCTCCGAATTCGGAGGTGAACAGGAGATCCTGGCTTGTTACTGTTACTGTGCTTAGCAGTAAGAATGCAAGAAATAGTAAATGTTTTTTCATAAGGTTGATTTTTTAAGTTTTGTGATATTCCAAACGAAACTGATACTTATTCCCGATGATTTTACAGCTGTGTTCTGTTTCAAATCTGTGTGATAAAATGATTCTTTAGTCCAACATTACTGGATAATTAATTCACTTTAAACAAATATAAGGGTAAACGGGTCGGAAGCCTTCCGTATTCCTATTAAATAGTATGTATACAAAAAGTATACACATGTATTTATAGACAAATAGGGTAACCATAGGCAGGTTTTTAAATCCCTGATACAAGCATTGATCCATCACTTTCGTAACAGTAAAAAAGTGAATGGTATTGCTCATGACAATATGAGCGCCTTATGTATAAAAAAAAGTAATCGCAAAAGGAATAAACAGTTATTTGGTTGAAAATGAAAGCGCAAGAAATAGTTTATTTTCAAGTTGGAATTTATTCGGCTTGCCGTAATCTCTCCGAATCAGTGGGTCGATTAAAAAAAACGCGTATCACACGCGAAAACACGCAGGGTGTACCATCATAAGTACGCCAAACTGTGACGTGGTGTATGATTGTGATTAATCAGTAAAAGTATTAATGAATGTTATTCGCCTGGGCTATAGTACCTTTTAGGGAACCCGATATTTTGCTTTACAAATTCAGATTGGATGGCACTCAACAATTTACTCTTGATTGAGGAACCATTCGACAGGTCGGTAATCAGTAATTTAACCGTGAAGATAAAGGCGGTGTCGTTGATTTCGGAGAACAGGACATCGCTCCGCTCATTCAGGATGTTTTTATGATCGAGCATGCAATGGCGGATTATTTCAATGACATTCGCCGGGTTGACATTATGAACGGTCTGAACCTTCAGTTCAACCAACCTCTGTTTGTTGCTGATGGTCCAGTTTTTCAGATTTTCCGATAACAAGGTGTTATTTGGAATCAGGATGTCGGCGCCATCATAGGTTGAAACCATAGTGGCCCGGAGACTGATTTCCTTCACCTTCCCGGTCTCACTGCCAAAATCAAGCACATCACCCACCACAAACGGACGTTCAAAGGCAATGATGAGGCCCGAGATCAGATTGCTCACAATATTCTGTAATCCAAAGCCAATGCCGACCCCCATGGCGCCCAGGAAGATCGCGAAATTCGTAAGGGCCAGTCCGGAGGCCAGGATCCCGATCACAAATCCTGCACAAAGAATGAGCAGCCGGAAAAGCAGGAGGTAACTCCCGAGGCTGCTTCTTTTTTTTACGGTTTCATCGTGCTGCGGATCAAAGGTATGCCTGATCAGGCTGGCAATTATAAAGGCAAGATAGATGGAAACGAAAAAGAGCAGAATGCTCATTACTGTGAACGATGCATTGCCGATCTCCCTGGTTTTGTGCATGAAATCGTTAAGATCTGATTTGACCAGATCAAACATATTCATGTTAAACAGGTACGCCACAACCAGGAAAATGACCGCAAAAATGAACAGCAGCGGTTTGGTTTTGCGATGCACAAACGAAGCATTGATTTTAACCATCTTAATCCGTTTATTGAAAAAATAGGCGATGATTTCCAGGTAATCGAGGAGCGTATAGATGGCAATTCTCAGTATCATGCTGATAATCAATAAGCTATAGGCCGAAAGGATTACAGACTTTCCCAGGGTGTAGTTTCCGATGATCACCAGGGACCAACCGGCGACAAGATGTAATGCCAGGAAGATTATCAGAAAACGCACCGTCTTTTCATATTCCAGTCCATAGCCTGGCAATTGTTTGTAGATAAGGTAAAGCGGGATTAACAGCAGGATGGAGGATGCATAAACCAAACGGCCGGGAAAAGTTGGCGTGACAAAGAAGTTGATCATATAGAGCACAAGGAATGAACTGACCAGGAGGATCAGAAGTGTTTTATTCAACCTCGGATAATTCTTCAGGGTGAGCATGGTTACGGTGAAGGTAAGTCCGATCAGGATAAATTCCATAAACGCATGGGGTGGATGGACGAAAATGAAGGGGGAAAGGGCCATACCCATGACCACGGAGGCTGTCTTGGGGAATTTGGCAAGAAATGTGAATTGTGTATCGGCAAGTATCTTCTTCTTTCTGCGTTCGTCATTAAAGATTTTAATGGGGATCATACAAAGAATAACAATCAGTACCCTGAAGATAATGATTCGCCAGAGCGACATTTCACCGTAATATTTTACCGATTCAAGGGTTTGGTGAAAGCTAGCCGAAAGCACATTGCCGATGCCGGATGGATAAGCGCTTGGAGGTGATTGCCATATAGGGGGGAGCTCCCTTTCAATTAATACCGCCTCCTTGTCCTGCAGTAAATTGGAAATAGCTGTATAGAAGAGGTAGACCTGGGAACTGATGTCAACGATTTTATTTTCAATGGCCGTGCTTTTTCTCAACGCGTCCAGGATCAGTTTTTCACCCTGAAGCTGACGGGCCGATAACACATTCACAGATTCATAAAAGTTTACCCGGAAGGCACTGTCGGATTTCTCCCTGAATTGTGTGATCTCATTCCTGATGAGGATGATCTCCTTTGCCCGGTCAACCATCAGTTCATTTTCTTTATGAATTGCATGTTGCCATTTTGTAATGCTGGCAAGAATATCTGCGACCCTCATCTTCATGTTATATACCGTACGGATGTTCAATGACTTTTCGTGCCCGTAAAACTCTTTTTTCAGTATGGTAATGATAACCAGGTGCTCCCTGAATTTGGTAAAGAGCTCAGAGGTGTCAGTTTTAATCTCAGCCTGGTAGAGATAGAGGCCGTTGAGGTGGTTGTAACACTCGTTTATCCAGGAAGCAGGATTATTCACCCAGGCAGGAGCCCCGGATTTCAGCGACAGAGGATCAATCTTAACCGGGTTTTGCCCGCTGAAGGCATAGCCATAGATGAGCAGGAATAACACCAATGTAAGCTGGGTTCTGCATCGGGTCCGCATGGATTTTGTGTTTCTGGTCATGTCTGAAAAATATTTTTATAAAAATAGAAACAATACAGGGCCTGGAATAAAAACTAAGGTATATAAAAAGTATACAATCACATAATATCTTTTTTAATTCTATATTTGTTTTTTATGGCCAGAGCAGGCTTAAAAGGACAATGGTGAAAAAACGCAGCCGCATTCCCCGGGTTTCGCACCGAATATACCTGGTTTTTTTTCTGTGTTCGGTTGGTTTAATGGTTACCGGATTTAGCAATGACCAGTTTATCAATAAAACAGACAGCCTGAAGCAGCTTCTGGTCCTTCATGCCGGAAACCCGAAAGAGCTTTCATTGATCTTTGCGGCATATGCTGAAACCCTGACCGGTGAATGTCCGGATTCAGCGGTGAGCATGGCTCAGCATGGATTGCAGATTGCTAAAAAAGCAAGCTACGTACCCGGGATCATTAAAAACCGGATCCGGTTGGGTGCACTGTCAGTAGGGCTGGGCAATCTGCCCGATGGTAAGGCACATTATGAATCAGCGGCAGCCTTTATCAGCCCGGAGACTGATACCACCGATCAGATCAGGATCTGGCTCGGGTTGGGTTATGTGTGCGATTTGCAGTCGGACAATGCAAAGGCGCTTGATTGTTACATGAAGGGTCTGGCCCTGGCAAAATCAAAAAACGATGAATTCAGGATATCAGAGTTTTACAACAATATTGCCGTAATTTATTACCGTACGGGTTATTTCGGGAAAGCCCTTGGATACTATGAAAAAGCCAGTGAATTGTTCCTGCATCTGAATCATCGGAAATATTATGCCAATTCGCTGGTCAACATAGGGCAGGTTTTCAAAGACCTCGGAAATACTGATTCAGCGAAGGCTTATTACCTCAGGGCGCTTCCCTTGCAAAAGCAGTTGAATAATTTTTACGGCCTGACCAACCTTTATATTAACCTTGGGTCATTGTCATTCAGCAAGAGGGATTACCCCGGGGCATTAAAGTTCATTCAACTGGCCGATGATGCAATAGACAGTCTCGGGAACTTTTTTTGGGGTTCCAGGCTTTCTCTCCAGGTTGAAACCGGAATTTATTTCGGCAAAATTTACCTGAAGCTGGGAGATTATCAGAAGGCGTTGGGGTATTTTACCAGGGTGAGATCCGATGCCGGCAAAGCTACCATTCTTTCAACTGAAACGGAGGCCATTGATGGTCTCCGGGAAACCTACGAACATATGGGCCGGCTTGATAGCGCGCTTAAATATGCGAAACTCCGTATGAAATTTTATGACAGCCTGACTAAGCTTGAAAACCGGCAACAAATAGCTGTCCTGGAATTCGAGTACAAATATCTGAGTGAGCAGGAAAAAGCAAGAATGGAAATGGAAAAAGAGGAACTGAAGGACAAACGGAAAGAATTGAAGTTCATTCTTATTTCTTCAGTTATCTTCATGGTTGCAATGATACTTTTCGTTCTCTTCATCTGGCAACGGGGAAAAATACACGGAATGAAGCTGCTGGGAACAAGCCTCATGCAGGAAAAGTCAAACCTGGAAATGGACCTGAGTCAGAAAAACAAGGAACTTACAGGCAAAGTGTTGACGCTCATAGAAAAGAGTGAGTTCATCGGGGATCTGTCACAGAAATTCAAAAAAGTTGTGGACGGAACGGAACAACCCGACATGGCACTCATCAGGGGCATGTTTCATGAACTAAGTCATCAGAATACCAAGGGATTCTGGGACGAATTTAACATGCGGTTCAATGAAGTGTACACAAATTTTTATTCCAGGTTAACCAATGAATTTCCATCCCTGACGCCGAATGAAATAAAATTATGTGCTTTTCTCAGGTTGAATTTATCATCAAAGGATATTTCAACGATCACCCGGAAAAGTGAACACAGCATCAGGATAGCCCGATACAGGCTCCGCCAGAAACTTCGGCTCTCCCGTGATGAAAACCTGACCATATTTTTAAATAGATTTTAGGAATCAATACCTCTGCGATCCGGGCTAACGAAAAAAACGAACTCAAATGCTCAGTATAATCCTTGTTCAGAAACCAATGACCACCCCTATTCCTTTATCATCAATGCCAAGTTTCAGTGAAACCGGAGCCCCGCGTTCATAAATCTCAATGGCGTTGCTGACCATGACAGGTACGAATACTGAAAGGATGGTGCTTGCAAGCGTGCCTCCGAGTCCGATACCGAATGCGACATCAGAATGGCTGTACTGGCCGTAGATTGCCAGGCTGAGAAACGCAATCCCGGAAACGGTAGTAGCAGCCGACAAAGACTGGGCCCCGACCACCGCACGGTATAGCTCGTTCCCGGGCATCTTGTCAAAACCGCACTGCCTCAGCATCATCCTGGCCTCCCTGAGCGAAATGGCCGGGATAATGGAAAGAACAAACCCTGTCCCTGCAAATCCCAGGGCCCAGTTTGAATTAGGGTCGTTCATGCTCATCCCTTCCACCGGGGCCAGCCAAATGGCATTTGCCCCGATTGCAAAAGCAGCTTTCGACATGGTATGGGCAGTCTTCAGGCATTCCTTTAACTCAGGCGACTGGTACAGATTCTCACAGGTGATCGTGTCAAACAAATACAACTGGGCAAAAACCACAGGTGGGAATAACAACATAGCAATCAGCATGGCAGACTTTTTCATGGCTCAGTTAAATCAGCCCGGGCTATATTAAATGGTCGCCGGTTTGTCATTTTCATTACAAAAATAACTCATGCAGGAGGGAAATCAAAACTGGTTTATACGAATCAACCGCTAGCGATTGCAGAAAATCCAAAATCACCTTGCGTCACAGAACCCTGATGGCGAAAAATGCGAATCCGGCCTCGTTCACCACGCCGGATTGCAAAAAACAAGGAAAACAGTTTATTGCCGGAATATGTTACCTGAGAATGAAAGGCACCACCGATGCAATGAGACCGGTAAACACAACGACCATCAAAAAGAGGTTGTACCTCACATTGTAATTGTTAAGCAGGGTTTCATCGTAATATTTCGAAACATTCTGATCCTTATACATCTGGATCAGGCCACTTGTCAGTTTCATCCGGGTTTGCCGTCCCTTTAACAACCCGATAACCACAACAATGTTTACAACAACGATCAATGCAACAAAAATAAACATGACAGACAGCGTTGAGGTTTCAGTACGCGATTTTTCCGACATGCCTGAATTGACTGCCAGGGTGATCAGGTTAAGAATAATGGATGTCAGGATAAAGATCGTATCGGTCTTCGTATTCTGCTCCAGTTCTTTGGTTATGTGACTGTGGACATGTTCTAACATAATTTTACTTTTTAAAAGGTTAAGTCAAAATTAGAAATTTTATTTTATTGGATAAGTCGCTTTAATTGAGATCGTTTTTTTCTATCATGCGACTGTTGAAGTTCAGTCGAAACAGCTGTCCCTACTTTTTCCCAAACATGGTGCAGTACTGATCCAGCATGTCAATTTCTATTACCATCTCTTCAATAGGAACCGGTGCCTGGCCTGCAATATCTGCTGCCATCCTGCTGATGTCTTCCTTCGGCTGGAACAGCGCTGCAACCTGGTTTGTAACGTCAATGATCTCAAATGACGGATCATTGTAGTTGAGTTCCCACTTGCTGACAATTATGCTTACACCCACTTTTTTCGCCAGTTCAGGAAGTTTGTCTTTAACTACTTCCATAAAAGAGGAGACGGAACCATTACTGAATACCACCTGGTGAAGCAAGTGCTGAAATGACATCGCTTCTACACTAAGTTCCTTCAGACGGGCCGTGTCATGTACCTTCCGGGCCGAATCGCTCAGTTGACCGATTTTAGCCACGTGCTGTTTCAGAAGGTCGGTTCTTGACCAGGCAAAAATTATTATCCTTGAATCGTAAGTTCCGATTTTAATGGCAGCAGGTTTTTTCCGGGCAAAAGCCTGGTCTGAAAGCAGCACACCGAATAAAAATGGAATAACAATTAAAGCCGAAACTATGTATTTGTTGTTTGTTCTCATTGTTGGTCCCTCCATTTTATGATTGTTAAATTTGATTCAGCCATTTTTTTTTCTTATTTTTGGTTTTATAATCCACCTGGGTGTTTTTTTTCTGACGAAATTATAGCTGGTTCCCGGGTCGCATTTGGAATACACTTGTAAAATAATTGTAAATGGTTTTACAAGTGTTATACAGACAGTAACTTATAAAAACGAGGAACTTTGTCCCGGAACGATCAGGCATATTTTGAGGCGCTGAAACAAAAGATAGTCGCCATGATGCAACAGTCATACCCGGGGATAAATCCGTTAATTTCGGAATGGAAGGGCCAGGAAATAACAGATTTCCAGGAGGAGCTGTTGCGAAATGTGAATGCACACATCAGCGAAAAGTGGTTCTATACGCATATGAAATCGGCAAGCAAATCCATGCCCCGAATTGATGTGCTGAACCTTTTAAGCAAGTATGCTGGATATGCAAACTGGGATGACTTCGTATATAAAAACCAGGATCTTATTCAGGCCTCTCAAAATGAAGCTGTTCCAGATGAATCGGTTTCCAAACCCGTTCCTGACAAGTCAAACCGTTATTTTATCCTAATCCCTTTTGCCACGATATTGGTTATGTTACTTTTTTTCGGCTTTTTCAAACTTTTCAACACCCGGGAATACACATTCCTTTTTTATGACGCAGATACAAAGGAACCAATCACCAATAATACGATTGAAGTGCGATTGCTCCTGGATGGTGAATCTCCGGTGACCGGTTTGTGCGATTCAAAAGGATCTTTTCGGCTGAAAACAGATAAAAGTCTTGTCAGGCTGGTCGTATCAACGCCCTATTATAGGTCCGATACCATTGTCCGGATTCTGAAGAAACTTAACCAGGAAGAAATCGTAAGCCTTCATGCAAATGATTACGCATTGATGATCCACTATTTTTCGACAATGAAGGTGGACGACTGGGTGGAAAGAAGAAGCCGGCTGGATAAAATGATCGATGATGGTGCGATGATCTACCAGGTTTTAGGAGAAAAAAATCCAGTGGGCATGGAGTTGTTTAACAAACAGCAATTTATTGATAAACTGACAGTCCCATCAGGCAATTTACGAAATATTGAGATCCTGGATTCTAAATTCAGGGATGAAAAAATAAGTGTGCTCCGGTTCAGGGTAAACGAAAAAGACAAATGAGAAGGTTATTGAGCATATCGGTGCTGGTCTTGCTTTATTTTATTTTTGCTGCGAAAAGCTGTGATGGCGATGACCAATTCAGGGCCGCGGAGGAGCAGAACCAGATTAATTCAGCTAAAGACAGCATTGCAGATATTTTCACTTCCGTTACACTTAGCAATCAGGCACTTCTGGCTTTTGAAGCTACGGCAAGGTTAAAAATGTACGATTTCAGGGATTATCTAAAGCTTCTATCTGACACGGCCACCAGTGATGTTTTTAATGCCAAGGTAGCCGGACTGACCGGGGAACTTTTCATCTCACGGGAGGTCCGTTTAAATCTTTCCTGCAGTGGTGCTGCAAATGAAAATGACAACCTGAACAAAACACTAAAGAAAAGTGGATTCAAAAACATCAAAATATCCCAGGGCGTGGTTTTCGATTCGGTTACGGTAAACAGTCCGCTTCAAAAGGTGAGCGATTCCCTTTATTCCGGTACATTGAAATTTCGGCTTCAATGTGCAGATTTAAACAGGAGAACCGGAAAATTGACACCCGGTGTGTTTATGATTATTGATATCTTTGTAGCAAAGCGTGAGAATATTTTCGGAACCAAATCAATAAGAGTATGGACGATTTTGCTGGGAGATATTCATTAGACATACCAAATGATCCTTCTGTGCGTTTTTTTACAACAGGATTCCGAAATTTTTTCAGGAAACCAGGTCTTATATAGGAACACATGAATAAAATAAAACTCGTCACACTGGTTCTTCTTATGCAATTTCTGTCAACCGGATTGCAGGCCCAGTTTTTACAGGATGCTATGAAGATCATCGACCAGAGCAAGGGTGGCTTGACCGAAAAAGATGCCGCAGCTGGAATCAGGGAAGCCCTGGTAAAAGGGACAGGTGAAAGTGTGGCGATGGTTTCGAAGCTTAACGGTTATTTTTCTAATCCGGAGATAAAAATCCAGTTTCCTGAAAACGCGAAAAGCATCGAATCGACCCTCAGGAACATTGGGCTTGGGAACCAGGTTGATGAGGTGATCGTTACCATTAACCGCGCTGCTGAGGATGCGGCAAAGAGTGCCCAACCTATTTTTGTAGCTGCAATCACGGGGATGAATGTAACCGATGCACTGCAAATTGTCAGCGGTAAAAGTGATGCTGCCACCCAATACCTGGCTAAAACCACGACCCCCGAACTCAAATCAAAATTCAGCCCGGTGATAAAATCATCCCTTGACAAGGTAGATGCGACCCGGCTTTGGGCTGATCTGATCAATGCCTATAATCAGATCCCTTTCGTAACCAAACAAAATCCGGATTTAACTGTCTACGTCACCGACAAAGCCATCAGCGGCCTGTTTACGATGATTGCCAAAGAGGAACTGAAAATTCGTCAAAACCCGGCGGCCCGCACAACTGAATTACTGCAGAAGGTTTTCGGGAAGTAAATCTTTAATCAGCCATGCATTTTGCAGCTAATTGCAGTACGCCAGGCGACATGCATTTGCTCAGAGTTGAATGGTGTAGCCATACACCACCGGATCGCTGGGTTTTTGTTCCGGTTTAACTTTAGGCTTTTTATGCTCCATGGTATAGGAAACTGCATAATTGACACTCACATTGGGAAGCCTGAAATGGATGGTCGTTTTGGATGTCAGCTTTACCCTCACCCCCCTGTTTTTTACCTTTTCATACTGCAGCATGCTGACCAGCCTGACAGCCTCCTCGTCGCAGCCGTAACCAATGCCTTTAAGGACATGTGGATTTGAAACGGCGCCATTATCGTGAATGTCGTATTCAACGACAACAGATCCGGCTACCCTCGCATTAATTGCTTCCTCAGGATAGCGGAGGTTGTCGATGATAAATTCCTTGAAGGCCTTACTTCCGCCGCTGTACTTAGGCAGATTCAGAAAACGTTTTTTATTATGATGATCGGGCATGGTTTGATTACGCTATTTCAGGTCGGCAAAGATAAGAACTATTCATCCCGCAACCCGGGCAGGAGATCTTTTTTCATCGCAGCTTTTGCCGGAAAGTAGATCCACAGGAGACCATTAACAAGGATTATCATGATAATCGCGCCAATTACCATGACTGGAGCTTTGAAGGCAGGCGATAGCAGTGATGGCAATATCCCGGCCAGGGCAGCAATAAAACCCAGGAAGAGGCCTGTTGCCAGGATGATGAAATGTTCAGTGATGAGGCACTTCAGGATGAAGATTTTCGGGAACCCCAGGGCAAGATAAACCGCCAGTTCCTGCCGGCGTTGCTGGATATTCCGAAGCAGGACAATACCAAGTCCCAATGTGCCGATGATAACGCCCAGCCCCCCCAACAGCAAAAATACCAAGAGATAAGTGTTCTCAACCGCGTTGAATGCCGCCAGTCTGGCTGATGCCCTTGTAACGGTGATGCCATAATCACGAAAGAGTGTTTCAAGCCGGCCGGTAATGGTATCGGCCATAACGGGAGGAGCATCGATGAGCATCAAACGTGAACTACCAGCCGAAGGATAATAGATTCGTAAAAGGCTGTCGGAAACCAGGATGTTTCCCTGAAAAACCGAGTTATCCAGTCCGCCCATCAGTTTGATCTTTAGGATATTTCCAGATTCGTCACGGTAAAGCAGGGTGTCTCCGACCGATTTGCGGAGGCCCCAGGTAATGACAGTCTGATCGGCAAACCCGGGGATGATCCCTGGCGCCAGGCCTGAGGACAACGAAGCCCATGGCCGATTTCTGTCAACCGAAGAATCTGCGCTGATTACCGTGAATCCATTTCGCTCAATGAATAGTTTCACGGGAATTCCAAGGATTGCCGGAGTTGAAACCTGGTTAAGGTTCAAACAACTGGCATCGTCCCCGTCGATCCGCGACAGTTGAATATACCGCACATTTCTTAGGACATCTTCATCTCGCAGGCCGAATTTCGTGGCTCCATATTCTGAATTCAGGTCATTGTTGATAGGCAGGAGGGTCTCGGCCCATAAAAGAAATCCGCCAGTTCCTGAACACCGGTCGGTTTCGGTGCCATAAAATGTCTTGTGATTTGCACCGGTGATAATGATAATGAAGGTTCCAAGTGCCATCAGCGATAAAGCATACAGTGTTCTGCCAGATCGGAGTGCAAGGTTTCTCAGGATCAGATCCCTGAATCCGGGTATGGAGTTACCCTGCTTTTTTGCTTGGCGTTGCAGAAATATGCTGGAAACGGCCAGTTCCCCTGCAAGCATGAATCCCCCGGAAGCCAGGAACAGGGCTACATTCATGATATCACCAGTAATAAGAAGCCATAAAAGCAACCCTGCCGAAATACAGATCGCACCTGTTGCCAGGATAGTGGTGACCAGTAGTTTTTTACTTCCCGAAACAGGCGTATCGCTGGCGGCGGCTCCTTTCGTTAGTATTGACAAAGGTTTCCGGAGATTTTTCCACACTACTGCCAGTAAAACACCGATAGAGGTGATCATTCCCAAAGCCAAACCAGCCAACAGGGTTGGAAAACGAACTGCCATTACGATCTGAGAAGCATTTACGGCATCATTCCAGATTGTGTTTAACCCGAAGATCAGTAACCGGTTATACAGGATCCCTATGAAAATTCCAGGAATAGCCCCGGCAAAGGAAACAACAAGGGCTTCAGTAGATAAGATTCTCAAAATATGTTGTTTGCGAAAGCCGATTGACGAAAGCAAACCGGTTTCCCCGGTTCGTGATTGCGCAAGCAGGGAAAACAGCATCACTGTGAGAAGAAGGGCACTTACCAAAATAAAAAAGCTCAGGCTGAGAAATAATTCGCCGAAATCTGTTGAGTTGGCGGCAGCAAGCTGTCCTTCCTGATAAACCGGCCTGAAAACCATTCCGGCCTGGCCAGGCTTGATTTTTCTCATCACCGATTCGACGATCCCCGGCAGGTCGGTTTCACGGGCTTCAAACCTGAAAGCAGTATATTTCCCGAACCGGTTACTCCACAGTTGTTCCCCTGCGGCAATGGAAACAAATGCTTTCGGGGTTCCCCGGAACCTCTGCCAATAAAATTCATCCTTGTCACGGATCTTTTTCAGGTTAACCGGAGCGCCGGTCTCCCAGTCGCGGCAATTGCCGGCATCCGACATGCCCGGGAAGTCGGGCATCAGCGCCAGATCTGACAGGCTGCTGCTGAGCGGTATGACCGAAATTACTGCGAAGCGGCTACTGTCCTCCCGGAGCGACCGAAGCGGGCCCATCAGGAAATACCTAAGCATCACCGAATCTCCTGGTTTAACGCCAAGATCATCGGCTAGCCATTCATTGATGATGATCTGTCTTTCGCCGATGGATTGCTTAAGAAATGATTCACTGGCAGCGGTAACAAAGGAATATGGGGTTGACCTGTTTCCATTCGAAATCGAATTCACAAGGTAAGTAAGTAAGGATTCGCAGCCCGGGATGACTGTTTGTATTGCACGGGCCGTGCTGTCATCAAAAAAAATCCGGTCAGTTGTCAGTTCATACTTTCCGTGCTTATACGATTCTCCTGCCATGACAGACCCCCCCCCCCCCAGACAGGGTTCTACTGCTCAAATGGGATC
Source organism: uncultured Bacteroidales bacterium (assembly GCA_903885595.1). Classification (GTDB taxonomy): domain Bacteria; phylum Bacteroidota; class Bacteroidia; order Bacteroidales; family FEN-979; genus CAIVAT01. The sequence goes on along the minus strand of CAISJJ010000495.1, from coordinate 4,402 downwards.
CAGCCTCCCTGGGTGGGATTGTTGAAGGCTCCAGGGCCTTTAGGTTAAGTCCGGCATCAGCTGGCTTCCAGCATTTCCAGAGAATGGTGTCAAGTTTCGCGGCCGTTTGGTCGTGCGTTCCATCTTCAGCAACGATCAGCAGGTTAGCCTGGCCTGGTAACTCCAGCAACCGGGAAATTTGTTTCAGCTGAAGGAAGATATTATAGGGAGCAGTTTGGTTGTTCTTCAAACTGAAGCGGCCCAGCTGGTCATCACCGGCAACGGCAGCAACCCTGACGCGAATGGAGACGGAGGGTGTTTTTTCTTCGACAAACGGGGCGTTCGACGGAGCTTTACCAGGTTTTTGTATCCGGAGCAGGAGTTCATCCCCCGGCTTCAGATCAAGTTTTATCGCAGTGTTTCTGCTGATTATGGCTTCGTCCTCAGTGGGAACCGGCAACGGCTGATCCCGGAATTGCCCGAACTGTTCATCCACCCCGATGATCTGCACCTGGTTTATCCTGAGGTTTTTATCACTGTTAATGGCTATGCCGCCTACCTGAAGCACAGCGACACAAGTCAGTTTTGCATGAGCTGAAATTTCAGCGGCCAGTTCCTGCCTGAAAAACCGGTCGTTCGATTGCATGGCATATCTGGTCTTCCCCAGGCGGATATCTGTAAACTGTTGCAGGCTGAATCGTACCGAATCGCCCACGATCAACGCCCCGGTCAACACAGCCGTGCTGATTGCCACACCTGCCATCACTGCCAGGTAAGGTTTACGGTAATACCATAAGTTCCGGAAGATCAGGCGGGTCAGGTTCATCGCGGGTCCGTCAATTGAAGTTTGCCTGAAGAGAGGCTATAAATTCTTTTCATCCTGGCGGCCAGTTCGAAAGAATGGGTAACCAGCACAACTGCCAGGTCATGCTCCTGGTTTAGTTCGCTCAGCAGTTGCCCGAGATGAATGGCATTCTCCGCATCAAGCGACCCGGTTGGCTCATCGGCGAGCAGCAGCCGGGGCTGGTTGATGAGCGCCCTTACCAGTGCAGCCCGCTGGCATTCACCTACCGACAACTGTCCGGGGCGATGGTGAACCTGTTTTGCAAGGCCTACGCGCTCAATCAGCTGGTATGCACGTTCTGTCGTTTCTTTCCGGATAGATTTATCTTTAACCGGCAAGGCAGGAAGCAGGACATTTTCAAGCAATGTAAGCTGCGGCAGCAAATGGTGTAACTGAAAAACAAATCCGATAAACTGATTCCGGATCTTTGCCAGCCGTTTATCGTCCATTTCGTCTGTATGGCTCCCGTCAAGGATCACTTTCCCGGATGATGGCCTGTCAAGGGTTCCGAGCATATTAAGCAGGGTGCTTTTCCCGGAGCCGGATGGTCCAACGATTGCGATTGAATCCTTTGTTTCAATGGTGAGCGAGACCTGGTTCAAAATCACATTGCGGATTCCGGATCCGGGTTGCTCATAATATTTGGATATATCCTGAAGTTCTGCAAGCATTTTCCGTAAGGTATAAGGTAGCTGAATTCCAGTTGCAAAGTTCGATAAAATTACCATAATGTACTGCATCCGGTCAGGATTGCAGAAGCAATCGCGTTTAGATGCAGTAATCTTAATAAGTTTTTTTCATGTATCCATTACCTTTTAGCTATCAGTTTGATTAAGTAAAAAACGGATGAGTTTGGCACGCCCCGGCTTCGCGCGACGGCCAAAAAGCCCCGGCTCCGCCCGGCTGCCGGTTATCCGGCTGTTGAGCGCAGCAGAAACAACTGAATGAATCCCCCGGTTGCTGGACGAAGCCGAAACAACCGGGAAAACAAACAGATCACCGGATATTTAATTTATCCCATAACATGGTAATTCATCCCGACAGCCTGCTGGTAAACCGCAACCATTTTTTCTGTGAGCTTTTTGCAATCGAATTTCTCTTCTACCGATTTTCGCCCAATACGGCTCATCTGCTCAAGAACAGCACGATTGGCCAGGACCTCGGTCAGTTTGGATGCCAGCGCAACGGGGTTGTTCGGATGATAAAGAGCGCCTCCGCCCGTTGCTGCTATGATTTCAGGGAATGCACCTAGGTCGGGCTGAACCAGCGGAACTCCCGATGCCAGGGCCTCAAGCTGGTAAAGTCCATATGCCTCTCCCTTCAGTACCGGGACTGAAAGTACTGACAGCCTTTTAAAAAAGGCAGGCAGATTCTCCGTGGTGAAATCATCGATGATCTCGAAATCCTCGCGGATATTTTTTTCTTCCAGTTTTTTCAGTTGTCTGTGAATGAAAGGTTTGTCATCTCCGTTCATCCCTCCTGTTGCTATTAGTTTCAGATTTCCAAACAACGGATTCTCCTTAAGACTGATGAAGGCATCCACCAGTATTTCAAATCCGTTCTCTTCACAGATCCTCGACAGATAACCGATGGCCGGGGGTGAGACTGCCGGGAGGGACCAGTTGTAATTTTCCGGTTTAACCCCGATGTGAACAACGTGCATTTTTTCTTCAGGGATACCCATTTTCCCCTTCATGATCCCGGCAAACCAGGAACTGACGGCAATAAACGCATCCACATCCCGGCTTTTTTCAGTCATAAGCTGCCATATCCTTCCACGCCAGGATGGTTCCATCGCATCGACCCACACATCCTCATCCTGCAATGAAAATACCACGGGAACCCCTACTTCATCCCTGATCTGTTTGGCCATCCCCAACAACAGCGCATTTGAGAAATGAACTACATCCGGTTTCTGGTGATGTTTCAGAAAATCAACCAGCCTTTCGAGTTCGTGATGCTGATGCCCCTGCGGACCGAGGAGCATCGACTCCGTAAGTTCTTCCAGCCCGTGTGCCCGGGTAGACCCGGATTTTTTGGCTGCGAATTTCAGAAGCGGCTTTGAGTCAAAAATATTCTCCATCCATCCCGGCATATGCCTCAAGAGCGGAAACTGCTGCTTGAGATAGATATTAACAGCCCCATAAAAAACCGGGACTTTCTCAGCGGATTCTTCCCCGCTCATGGTCAGCGGCAGGTACATGGGCAGGGTGATGGCATCGTGTCCCATTTCACGCAGTGAATTCACATAGGCACTGTCGCGGAGGCAATTGCCGCAGTAAAAAGTGCCGCCGAAACCTGGTACAATATTAACGATCTTCATTTTGATTTACGATTTACGATCTTCATCTTGATTTACGATTTACGATTTTGTTCGCGTTTTGCGTCCCGTGTCCCGAATTTTGTCCCGCGTCCCGTGTCCCGTGTCCCGAATTTTGTCCCGAATTTTGTCCCGTGTTTATTTACCAGCTCCAAAAACATAGATCTTCCCGTCATTTGCCCCAACTGCAATCATGTTGGACGTAACGGCCGGTGTACTCACAACCTGGCTGCCAATTTCATAGCTCCATATTTCATTCCCTGAACTGATCTCAAGCATATGGATCCTGCCATCGCCCGATGCCGCAATCACAAGGCTCCCTGTAATAACCGGCGAAGCATCCACCTTCCCGAGGGTCTTGAATTTCCATCTCAACGTACCGTTCACTGCATCAAAACAATAGATATAACGGTTCTGTGACCCGGTAATCACCATGCCTGAACCGATGGCCGGGGAGGCGAGGAATGGGCCTCCGCCTTCGGTTTTCCAAAGTATCTTTTTCTTGCGGAGATCAAAACAAAAGAAAACACCGTCATAATTGCCAAAAAAGGCCTTGTCCCCCAGGATGGCCGCGGATGCCGGAATGTAGGTCCCGAGATTTATCTTATCAAGGGCTTTTCCGTCCAGGGTATTTACCATGTGTAAAAATCCGTCACAACCCCCGAATACGGCAATTTGTGCTGAAATTGCAGGTGCGCCGTTGATGAAATTGTCTGTTTCGTATTTCCACAGCGCTTTTCCTGTTAATGCGTCCATGCAGTGCAGGTTATAATCATAACTGCCGACCAGCAGGCTGGTTTGTTTTGTTTTTGGATTGACGGTCCAGTTGACTGACCCGGAAATTTGTCCTTCTGTGGTGTATTTCCAACGCAACGCGCCGGTTGCGGCATCAAGTGCGAACAAAATGCCCTCCATCGTTCCGGCATACACCATATTCTTGAGGATCAGCGGCGGGGCTTCCACCGAATTCCCCGTGTTGTACTTCCATTTTAGTTTTCCATCAGAGGTGATGGCATAGATGTACCCATCGTCAGAGCCTGTGTAAATGGTCCCATCACATATAACAGGCGAGGACTTGATTGCATCCCCCGTCTTAAAGGTCCACAAGAGTTTTAACGGTGGTTTTATCGATGCAGACGATATGCCTTTCAGCTGTGCATCGCCGCGAAAGGAGGGCCAGCAGTCATGTTTTTGTGCCAGGACTGAAAAGATTGGCAAACAGCACATGCAGATAAAAATTATGAACATTGACCGGTGAT
>CAISJJ010000494.1 GCA_903885595.1 uncultured Bacteroidales bacterium | reverse complement strand
TTACCAACTTACCAGCTTACCAGCTTACCAACTTACCAGCTTACCAGCTTACCAACTTACCAGCTTACCAGCTTACCAGCTTACCAGCTTACCAATTCACCCCGATCCCCATTAATTAACCAAATAACCTGAGCCCAAACAGATGGAGACCAATCCCGACTTCGACAAATACATGGACCGCTATTTTAACTACCTTGGACAATGGGATAGTCCCTCCAAATGCGGATTAATGGTCATTAACCGGAAAGATGACAAAATACTGGCCATTGCCACCGAAATATACCGGCAGAATCCCGGAACCCCTGTTACTGAATGGTGTGCACCTCTGGCAACGAGCATCATGAATGAATTGCAATGCACCCCGGAACAGTTTATTTTCATTGAACATACACCGGATTTACATAGTAAATTAGCCTTTTATGAAGAGACTTTTGACCTGGTGAATTTCGAGGTAAAGGATCAAAGCCTGTTCAATCCCAAATGGACACGGCTTACCGCTGAAAAGGTTGATGAAATGATGCAGGGATAAATTATCATTGATTTTTTTTACCTTGCACCGTCATCGTAAACGGTTTTGAAGCTTCAACCATATAGTCTGTCCGCCATTCGTCCGAATGCGCTTTTCATTAAAGGCATTCTGTTTGTATTTTCCTGTTTTTTCACACCATGGGTTCTTCCGGCCCAATCAATATTAAGCTCAGTAATAACCGGCACCGTGCTTGACCAGCAAACCCAGGCTCCCCTGCCGGGTGCAACGGTGGTCATTCAGGATTCCGATCCGGTAATCGGCGCCATCTCCGATGCAAACGGATACTTTCGGATTAAGGGTGTCAGGATAGGCCAGCGCCAGCTGATGGTTACTTTTATGGGATATGCTCCGGTGCTCACCGATCCGCTGATTGTAACAACAGGGAAAGAGACCAAAACAATAATCTTCATGCAGGAAACTGTAATAAGCGCTGCGGAAGTTGAAATAAAGGCCGGCTACCGGAAAAATGAAGCCATCAACAAAATGGCTACAGTAAGTGTCAGGTCATTTAGCGTGGATGAAACCTTTCGCTTTGCAGGCAGTTATAATGATCCTGCCCGTATGGTGGCAAACTTTGCCGGTGTTACGAGCGGGATCGACAACCGAAACGACATCATTGTTCGCGGAAATTCCCCGGCCGGACTTCAATGGCGCATCGACGATATGGAAATACCAAATCCAAACCACTTTGCAGCAATTGGAACCACAGGAGGCCCGGTTACCGTGCTCAACAACAATCTTGTGACCAATTCCGATTTTTTAACAGGCGCTTTCCCGGCACAGTATGGCAATACGCTCGCAGGCATTTTTGACCTGAAGATGCGGACCGGGAACGCCGAAAAACACGAATACTGGTTCCAGGTAGGCTGGAATGGCCTCGAATTCGGGGCTGAAGGCCCGTTTTCAAAAAAAAGCCGCGCCTCCTACCTTGTCTCTTACCGCTATTCCCCGCTTCAGTTTCTCGCCTGGTTCGGAATTAACACCGGGATTGTGCCAAAATACCAGGACCTCAACATTAAAATCGATATTCCCACCCGGAAAGCAGGCACCTTTACAATCACCGGCATGGGCGGGCTCAGCCATATCGAACTTTTCGACAGCCGCAAGGATCAATCCGAATGGTTATTCCCTGATTATGGCGAGGACCTCACTAACGGATCAAACCTGGGTGTTCTCGGCGTTTCTCACCAGGTTATTCTTAGCAAGAATTTAAGATGGAAGAATATGCTCTATGTGGTCGCCTCTGAAACAAGCACAAAAATCGATACTTTTTCAAATATTGTGCAAGTTCCATCAACCTGGGCCGGCGAAAAATCGACCGAAATCAAGTATTCCTTCTCATCTGTAATCACAAAAAAAATTTCACCGCGAAGCTCGCTGAACAGCGGCTTTTCATGGGATTTCTATCATATGTCTTTTGCCGACAGCATGATGCACCATGGCGCATTTATGGTATATACCGGATCAGATGAACAGATGCAGTTGCTTCGCGGATTTGCACAGTGGCACTATATTGTAAGTGAAAAATTCATCACTACTGCGGGTGTCTGTGGTTCGTGGCTTACATTGAACAATTCATGGTCGGTTGAACCCCGCATTGGTTTCGACTGGAACATCAGCGAAAGGCATTCAATTAACTTTGGGGCAGGACTTTACAGCCAGATGCAACCGCGCGTAATCTATTTTATCCTGTCACAGCAGCCTGGCGGGGGGGCGATTCAGCCCAATCTCGATCTCGGATTTTCGCGAAGCGCCCAAATCGCGATTGGATACAATTACCTGCTGAGTAAGGATCTTCGTTTCAAAACTGAACTCTATTACCAGTATCTTTATGATATCCCGGTAAAATCCTCCATTCCCCAGTATGCGCTGAGTAATCAGGGCCATGAGTTTTTTATCGACCGTCAATATTCCGACAGCCTTGTCAATCAGGGCTCTGGTGAAAATTATGGCATGGAATTCACCTTTGAGCGTTTTCTTCAAAAGAATTACTATTTCCTGTTCACTGCCTCTGTTTTTAATTCGGACTATGACGGTTTCGACCAGGTCACCCGCAATTCGGCATTCAATGTGAATTATGCCCTGAATGCTGCCGGAGGATACGAATTTATCATGGGAAAACGGAAATGGGGCGTGATGTCGTTCGGATTACGGGCAACATGGGCAGGCGGAAGCCCTTACATTCCATATGATGTGAATGCAACCGTAGCATCAGGTGAACCAGTATATAACTGGAACCAGGCATACATCCCAAGGTTTCCTGAATACAAGCGCATCGCATTCAGATTCGGGATCAGGAGAAACCTCCCCGGATATAACATTGAATTTTTTGTCGACTTGCAATACCGGACAAGTTTTACCAACATCTCGCTGCAGCGTATCAATCCTAAAACAGGGGAGATCAGGGATTTCTTTACCATGGGATTTTTTCCAATGGGCACCTGGCGGATACAATTCTAGATAATAATCCGTATCTTTGCATTTCCTTAGCCCTGACAATGAATAAAAACAACCCGCATTCTTTCCATATCCCGGTATTGGGGATTGGTTATTCCATTGACACACCTGTAAAGGTTGCTCATTTGGGAATTTCATCCGTGATTTCATTGCTGGATGACATGTTAATGGAAAAACTCAGGGAGTTTTACAGCAAAAAATTTGACCTTCCATTTCATGCGATTTCGGAAAAAATCGATGATTTCAGGGCCAAGCGAATTACAGCTTACCTTAACCTGGTCGATAAAATTGCCAAGGATAAATTTGAAGAGCTGAAGGCAACCTATGATCAGAAAAGCAGCGAATTTTCTAAGTATATTGAGATGCTGCACGATTCGTCGACCCTGAAGCAAAAATTCGAACAACTCAAACAGGACTGGGACAACCTGGATGTAAAGGAATGGATACATGAAAACCTTTCCATGGGCAGCATCGATGTAAATATCATGACCAAAGTGGATAAGGAAAACTATCGTGATCACGAAAAGCTTCCCATTGAATTTAATGACGGTCATGCCGCACTGCGCGGATTTGTCAATAGCGATCTTACCTCTTCGGTTGTTTTGTCGGCCGGCATGAGTCCACGATTGTACAACTATCTTGAAACTTTTGATGAATTTTATCCGGACAAAGATTTCAATCTAAAGAAAAAAATCACCCTTAAAGTGAGTGACCACCGGTCGGCGCTGATTCAGGGAAAATACCTTGCAAAAAAAGGATTATGGGTCTCTGAATATCGGATCGAATCTGGCCTGAATTGCGGCGGACATGCTTTTCCAACCAACGGCTTCCTGCTGGGACCCGTTCTTGAGGAGATCAACATCAACCGCGAGGATCTGATCAAACAGACTTTTGAATTACTAAAGGTAGCTCTCAAAGCAAAAAACCGCCCCTGCCCCGCTGAACCATTTGAAATAAAAATTACAGCCCAGGGTGGCGTTGGAACCGCTGAAGAACATCAGTTCCTCGCCGATCATTATCAGCTGGATTCTGTTGGCTGGGGCACCCCGTTCCTCCTGGTCCCGGAAGTCGTAAACGTTGACGAAACAACGCTCGACCTCCTTTGCAAAGCGAAAGAAGAGGACCTCTTTGTCAGTGATATCAGCCCGCTTGGCGTTCCGTTCAATAATTTGAGGGGGAATACCAAAGACCTTGAAAAAGAAGCCTACATTCAACAAAAAACACCCGGCAATCCCTGTCCTAAAAAGTATGCAGCCCTCAGCAATGAATTCGGAGAACCTACCCTCTGCACCGCCTCCAGGAAATACCAGAAGTTGAAAATTGAGAAATTGAAAGCCATGGATCTCGGCGAAGATGAATTTCAGCAGGAGTTCGATAAAGTTGTCGACAAAGCTTGTATTTGTGTCGGCCTCGGTACCTCTGCCCTACTGGTAAATCACCTGGATACAAAAGTTGAAAAACCTGGTGTTTCAATATGCCCGGGTCCCAATATGGCCTATTTCTCCGAGGTGATGACCCTTAAGGAGATGGTGGATCATATCTACGGAAAAATTAATGTCATCAAACGAAAAGACCGGCCCAACATGTTTATTAAGGAATTGATGATCTATATCGATTACCTTAAAGTCAAAATGGATGAAACTTCTGCTCCCTGGTCTGAAAAACAGCAGGAATATTTTATAACCTTCAGGAATAATCTCGACAAGGGAATTCAATATTACAAGGAGTTGTTTGCGAATGTGAAGTTAAATTTCCGTGGTAAAAAGGTAAAAATCCTGTCAGACCTGGAAAAATATGAACTTCAGCTAAAAAGTCTTCCCATCCATCAAACAGAGGAATCTTTAGTCTGATTCATATCACCTGTCTGTGGTATTTTGATCCTTAACCTGCATAAATCAGTGTAGTCTGCAATAATCTGCGATTAAATCTGCATAAGCAGCGTTATCAGTATAATCAGTATAATCAGTGTAATATGCATAATCTGCAATAATCCGCGATATAAATCCCTATGAGTAAACACCAAACCTATCAAAAACTCCCACCTGTCTGGTTCATCCATACCCTCAATGCGTTCCGTACCTTTCTGATCCAATTGAACAGGAAACTTTTCCCGGGGAACGTTGTGCTTTATGAGCAGTTTCAGTATTTCTGGCTTCTCCCGGCACTTTATGTCGCCGCTAAACTCGACATCGCCACCCTTCTGAAAGATGAACCTCTCAAGGCAGAGGAAATAGCCAACCGTCTTAACTTGCACCCAGCCAACGTATCACGTATCATGCGCGCCCTTTCAAGCCAGGGTATTTTTAAAATAAAAGGTGACGGCCGGTACAGACTGAACGGAATGGCCAAAGGCCTGCTGGATGAACAAGGTTCACTGCGGTATATGATACTCCACCACCTTGGACCGGTAAACTGGAACCTGATGAGCAACCTGGAATATGCTCTGACAACAGGGAAAGATCCATTCAAGGATAAATATGGTAAGGAAATCTACGAATTTCTCAAGGATCATTCACAGGAAAATGCGCTTTTTGATAAATCAATGTCAAACCTTTCCGACATTGGACTTGCACCCATTCTCAATGCGTATGACTTCTCAAAACATAAAATAATAGCCGACATTGGAGGAGGCGAAGGATTTTTCCTGGCAAATATAATTGATAACAATCCCGGTAGCCGGGGCATTCTTTTTGATGCGCCAAAAGCTGTGGCGAAAGCGCCTGCAATGCTGAACCTTCACCAGGCCGGCAACAGGATCACCATTCTGTCAGGAGATTTCTTCGATTTCATCCCGGGCCCCGCTAATCTTTACCTTTTAAAAAATATTATTCATAACTGGGACGACGAAAAGTCTGCTAAATTGCTGCAAAATATCCGCAAAACAATGGGAGCAGGTGGCCGCCTGCTGATTATTGAAATGGTCGTTCCGCCGGGGAATGCGCCATCGCTGGCTAAATTGCTGGATATACAAATGATGGCAACCATGCAGGGTGGTAAAGAACGCACGGGAAAGGAGTTTCAGACTTTGCTTGAACAATCCGGATTCACGCTTACCCGGATCATACCCACCATCGCCCCGATCTGCCTCATTGAAGCGAAAAAGAGTGGATAAATCTTTCTATTTTTGCGCCATGCAAAAATTGTGGTTTATCCTTAAAAAAGAATTTCTGCTGCTGTTCAGGGATATTCCCGGGTTGATCATTCTTTTCCTCATGCCCGTCCTGCTTATATTCGTGGTAACGCTGGCCCAGGAAAATGCACTTAAAAACCAGAATTCCAAAACAAATATTCTCTTTGTTGATGAATCGAATACCACGCTGTCAAATAAAATAAAGGCAAATCTCGATTCTTCCGGTTTTTTTCATACGGTGACCATGGCCGGCATGATGCCGGTAAATCATTCACTTGCCAGAACATTGATTGAACAAGGTGAATATAAATTTGGAGTACTTATTCCTCATACCGATTCTGCCATTACACTGCTCATTGACCCCACCCTCCAGGAAAGTTTTAAGGTATCGGCCACTAACTCCTTGATATACATTATTAAAGGGACACAAACCAAAGAGGCTATGAACGATATCCTCCTCAAGCTTCCGTTGGAAATGCAACCTGTTATTCAGTCGACGATTGCTGAAACGATGAAAAAAATTCCACCTGTAAAGGAAAAATTCGCCATTCGTGAGAAATCAGCCATTCGACCCAATGTGATTCAGAACAACGTTCCCGGATTTATTTTATTTGCCATGTTTTTTATTGTCATTCCTTTGGCTGGCAGTCTGATTACCGAAAAAAATGAAGGCAGCTTTCAACGCCTGAGGTCTCTGCCGGTTAGTTTAGCTGCTGTGCTGGGGGGGAAAGTTTTAACATACCTGGTTGTGTGCCTGCTTCAATTCGTCCTGATGCTGACGATCGGAACCTGGATTTTTCCGACCTTCTTCGGATTGCCGCAGCTTCAACTGGGCCATCAGTACCTGGCGATCGCCCTGGCGACCATTGCCGCTGCCCTGGCTGCCATTGGTTTCGGGATAATAGTTGGCGCATCAGCCACAACCCACAGCCAGGCCGGGTTATTCGGTTCCGTTATGGTGGTGCTGCTGGGTGTAATAAGCGGCACATTTCTGCCTGTTCACCTCATGCCTGAATTTATTCAATATATCAGCTACCTCTCTCCCGTCCGGTGGGGTATCGATAATTACCTGGATATCTTCATCCGCGAAGGAAATGTCGTCACAATCCTGCCAAATACGATTTTACTTACTCTGTTTTTTGGTTTTGCAATGATCACTAGCATTGCTATTTTTGCAAAACAGAAATAGGAGGAATTCTTAATTTTATTCCATGAAAGAAAATGAGGGATTTGTGGATTATCCTGAACAGCAGATGATCCTCTATGTGGAGAAGGATGACGGAAAATATGGCCCCATGCAAACCGGATCATACTTATCGGCCAATTACATGGATGACTACTTATTTAAGCGCAGGAATCTGGAAATTGAACTCAGGGAGCAACTGGTCAAGTGCGACAGCAGCCCGGTGAAATATTACATGGTTCTCGAAGATCTTTCATTATCCGAGCTGGCTGCCAGAGCAGGGATCCGAAAATCAAAGGTCAGAAAACATCTCGATCCGAAAAAATTTGGTGACGCAACAGTTGAAGAACTCGGCAGATATGCTGCGGTATTTAATATTCCATTGGCCAACCTTTTACAGATCGTTTTGATAAAGGACAACCATAGTTTTGAATCCAGTCTCATCCTCGAAAATAAAGCCGTGAAAATTTCTGTCGATCAAACTGTAACACGCAACCCATATGTTGTGCTGACTAAAATTGAGGAACGAACATAAATGATCATACAGAATTTCAATCATAAAATGGCTGCTCATTGCGAATCAGGGACAATCACCTCCCTGCTGAACCATGGTGGTCTTTCCATCACTGAGCCTTTGGTCTTCGGCATCGCCAGCGGTATCTTTTTTGGTTACTTTCACAAAATGAAATCTTTTACATTCCCGACTTTCATTGTGAGGAACAAACCGGGGCAGATGCGTACGAACATTGAAAAGCGCATCGGCGTGCATTTTAAGACCTACGATTTTAAAGATCCTGTCAAAGGACAGCAAACGCTCGACCACCTGTTGCAACAAAATATACCTACCGCCGCTCAGGTCGACTTCTTCTATATGGACTATGTCCCATCATGGGAACGTGTTCACATCAATGTTCACTTTCTGGTAGTTGCCGGTAAAGAAGATAGCAAATACAATATCAGCGATGCCTATTTCCCGCGCATGGTCGAACTTGATGCCTCTTCACTGGAAAAAGGTCGCTTTGCCGGAGGGAACATGTCGCCAAAAGGCTTTATTTTCCATCTGGATAAACTACCTGGTGACATTGACTACAAAAAAGCAATAACAAAAGGTATCAGTAAGGCATGCTTTTATATGCTGAAGATCCCGATCCCCTTTCTTGGTATCAAAGGTATG
>CAISJJ010000493.1 GCA_903885595.1 uncultured Bacteroidales bacterium | reverse complement strand
TGAAAACATTGGTGAAGGTGTTTGTTTTGTAGATGAAAAAGAAATATTTATTTATGCAAATTTCGCAGCTGATAAACTATTTGGTGTACATAACAGTGGATTAATAGGTTTATGTTTAAATGATTTTCTTCTCGGCGAAAATATTGAAATTATAAAGAGCGAAACACAAAAACGCAGCGAAGGTGAAACCAGTTCATTTGAGCACGAAATAATTTTAAAAGACGGAAGTAAAAAGAATATCCTCGTGACTGCTACGCCAAATTTCATTGATAAAAAATTCACTGGAACTTTCTGCATTCTCCGCGATATCACAGATCGCAAGCGGTACGAGGCCGAAATAAAAATCAAAAATGAACACCTGATTCAGGCGAATTCGGAAAAAGATAAATTATTTTCAATTATTGCCCACGACCTTCGTAGCCCGTTCCAATCGCTTCTTGGCTTTACTCGGATTCTGGTAGAAGAACTACCCTCTTTAACATCAGACCAGACCCAGAAGATGGCTTTGAATATGAGAAATTCAGCCATTAAACTCTTCAACTTGCTCGAAAACCTTTTGGAGTGGTCAATGATGCAGCAAGGAATAATTAGGTCTGACCCTGAATCATTTATTTTGTTGAATGGAATTGTACCTATTGTTGAATTGGTTCGCGATACGAGCGACAAAAAAATGATTGGGATAGTCTGTGATATTCCGGATGATTTGAGGGTATTGGCTGATACCCAAATGTTTAAAAGCCTGATGAGCAATTTGGTCTTCAATGCCGTGAAGTTTACGCCAAAAGGCGGGAGCATTAGCATTTCTGCAAAGCCGATTTCCGACGGTTGGGTTGAAATTTCCATAAAGGATACGGGAATTGGTATGAATAAAAGCATTATTGATAAGCTTTTTCGTCTTGATGAACAGACAAACCGCCGAGGTACGGATGGTGAGCCCAGCAGCGGTTTGGGATTACTCCTTTGCAAGGAATTCGTTGAAAAGCACGGTGGAAAGTTATGGGTGGAAAGCGAAGAGGGAAAAGGGAGTAGATTTTATTTTACTTTGCCGTTGAATAATTGAAATTGAAAATAATCAGACATCAAAATCATTGAATATGATCACCGATGAACTATACTCCACTTATCAATCCAACCTGCTTTCTGGTTCACGGTTGGTTTGTTCGCAAATTGTTACCGATCTGATTCGTTCTAATATTTCCATCAAAGAACTCTATATCCATCTGTTTCAGCGCTCGCTTTACGAAGTAGGAACGCTTTGGGAAATGAACAGGATATCCGTTGCAACGGAGCATATGTGCACCGCGATCACCGAAAGCTTGATAAACCTATGTTATCCTGCCATTTTTTCTGCAAATCACACCGGGCAGAAAGCAGTAATCACCTGCACTCCGGGTGAATTTCACCAGATTGGCGCCCGCATGGTGGCCGACCATTTCGAACTGCATGGTTGGGATGGCTATTATTTAGGATCCGACACTCCCACAGATGAACTGATAAAATTTACCATGGAGAAACAACCGGATCTGCTGGCTGTTTCCATCAGCGTTTCATTCAACCTTCCAAGCCTGATGGCCCTGATACAGAGAATCCGGGACCATTTTTCCGATCTTGATATCCTGGTCGGGGGGCAGGGATTCCGCTGGGGTGGAGCAGACGCATTCAAAAGTATGGATAACATTCATCTTATCACCTCCCTCGATGAACTGGAACAAAAATTCTTAATACCCCGCCGCTATGATTCCTGAAGCGCATCCTTACCTCATCGATTATTTGATGCAGGAATCCAGCATGATTTGTCTGATCATCGGTAAAGACGGAATTATTCAGAAAGCCAATTCATTTGCCGATTCACTTTCGGGCAAGAAACTGCAGGGGCACCCATTGAATGATTTCTTCGTCGATTTCGGCATTGAACTCGACCTTGCCGGCTTTCTTAAGGCTTCAGAGGAAAAAATCCTTGTGAACATTTCTACCTCCTCAAAACTCCCCGAAACCTATTACTTCCGGTTTTTCGACCTGGGTAATTCAATCCTGGCGTTGGGTGAAGCCAATAGTCACGAGATCGGACTTTTACGTAAAAATATGTTGGAATTAAACCAGGAGCTGAATAACCTCACCCGTGAATTGCAGAAAAAGAATGTTGAACTG
>CAISJJ010000492.1 GCA_903885595.1 uncultured Bacteroidales bacterium | reverse complement strand
TTTCCCTGAAAATGCCACTGATGCCCGGAGAGAGCACATCGAGCAAGGTGAAGCAGCTGAAGGAGCAAACGAAAATAACCCGTTCCGACAAGGAGGACCTGATCAACGAGCTGAAGAAAGACTACCTGGTGGCGGGGGCAGATATTGCACAGGCGAAGGAAGAGATCCTGACGGCCCGGGCGAACGTGGCGCTGATGTCGGAAAATTTTGCCATTTACAGGGAACGCTTCGAAGCCGGTAAAATCGACGCCGGCGACCTGAACCTGCAGGAGCTGGACCTTCAGAAAGAGACGGCGAATTTATCGAAACTGAAGGTCACCCTGATGACCAGGCAGGTGGAGCAGCTGAACGCCGCCGGCAACCTGAATCCTTTCCTTGATTCGGTGAATTAGCAAACCGACATTCGCTATCCGGGCCTGTTTATTTGTGACTGGATGTTCTTTTTCCAGCCGAAATAAACCATATTTGCCGGCAACAGTGTGGCGATGATGATGGCCATACCAACAAGTCCAAAAATGGTTTGAAGGATATCGAAGGGGATGAACACGATTTCAATATAAATCCAGGTTGCCAGCATGATCCCAAGGTAAAGACTGAAAGTCCAGACCCAATGGATGCCCTTGTAAACATTGATGGCGCCAGGCCACCTCCAGCCCGGTCTGATCATGAGGGCCCAGGCGATGAAAGCCGGAAAAACACCCAGCACCATCAGCAGAATGATACCGGGAACAAGAAAGGATTCAAAAGGGGATCCTTTCAGCATTGATGTTGACATATGCATGATCTCCCCGGAAGGAGACAGCACTAGTGAAAGCCCTCCTCCGATGGCGCCGATGGCTTGCACGATCAGTAAAAACAGAAGGAGGAAAAGGGATGCGGGACGTTTTTCGTCTGATTTCATTTTGAATCTGATAATTGTCGAAATTTGACGTTAAATTACAAAAAAAGCATTCGAATGAAAGTAATAGCCATAAACGGAAGTCCAAAAAAAGAAGGCAACACCTATCAGGCCCTGAAGATGGTGGGCGATGAACTTCTGGCAGGTGGAATTGAGTTCGGTATCCTGCACGTCGGGCATAAACTGATTCATGGTTGCATCGCATGCGGTAAATGTGCAGAAAACAGGGATGAAAAGTGCAGCATTAAAACCGATGATTTAAACCAATGGATACAAATCATTAAGGCAGCCGATGGCCTGATCATCGGTTCGCCGGTTCATTATTCAGGAATTGGTGGCGCCATGAAATGTTTTTTAGACAGGTTGTTTTATGTTTCAGGGTCAAATGGAAACCTGTTACGTCATAAAGTTGCGGCGGCAGTGGTCACGGTTCGGCGAACCGGTGGTTCGGCCACACTGGATGGTTTGTATCATTACCTGACCTACGCTGAAATGATCGTTGCCACTGCCAATTATTGGAATGTTATTCATGGCAGAACACCGGGCGAGGTTTCACAGGATGGCGAGGGCATGCAAATCATGCGTGTTCTGGGTAAAAACATGGCCTGGCTGTTGAAAATGAAAGAAGCCACATCTGGTACGGTTCAACCGCCGGCACCCGAAAAGAAGGTTGTCACAAATTTCATCAGGTAAATGATCAGAGCCTGTTTTGAGGAACCCGGGATGTTTTATATTTCCGGCCGCAGGCATGTTTGTTTTTTTAGATTGTTTTTGTAGCTTTGAAAATTAAATGCAAAACATGAAGAAGTTCGGTTTGATGATTCCCTCGCTGGCATTGCTTTTTACGCTAATCCTCACGGGTTGCAATTCAAATTCCAGGGCCAGATCTGGCCTAACAGGTCGATTTGCTTCTTAAGATAATCTTCCTGTTGCATCCTGTTTCATTTTACCTACGCTGCGCTGCCGGCTGAACATGTCTCCCGGCAATCCTGGAGATGCAGGAATCCATGTTCGACTCTGATGTTCAGGCCTGATACAAACCTTTCAGTTCACCGGCCATCCCTGTTCCGCAGGGGGATTGAATCATTACCATGATTTTATTCAAACGCTTGCAGGATTGCAACCCGTTAATAACGTATCGCGGCTCCTTCCATTGATTATCATTATTGCTCTATTCTTATAAAAAGAAATACAATGACCAATATATACCTTTTTGACACAATTTCTTCGTCCCTGACCTGCTTCAGCAACATAGATTCCGTCGCCAAAACTCATCGCATTGATTTGGTACTCTATTAAAAATGCCATTACTTTTTCTTTATCGTGGATTCATATGTTGAAATCCATTCGTTTACACTTACTTTGCTGATCAGCTTTCCGATGAGTTCAAAAGGAATGTCATGCGGATCCTTGAAACGAACACAACCTTTCCCCATATCTAACTTTTTTTTGCTGAATTTTGGATACTCATCGACAAACCAATCAAGGAGTTTTTTGTCTGCATATAGGCCTAAATGGTGCAGTGCAAAATAGTTTTTTTGAGAAGCAATGTTTACAAATGGTAAAGGTTGCTTTGGATCAGCCTGATATCCGCCAGGATAAATAACAAAAGGAACAACATAACCAATCATTCCATAATTGATGGTTTCAGAAAACCCTTCTGGTAAATTTTCAAGAATAACTCTTCGAAGCATCTCAAATGAATTCCTTCTTTCAGATGGAATTTGTTCGATATATTGTTCGGGTGAATTGGCGTTGATCTTCATGGGAGTCGCTTTTCAGTTTAAATAAATTGTCCGGTAACACTTTACGGCAGCTGTTGTTCATTTGATCCGGATCATGATTTTGCATTTAAAGAGTTTATCCTTAAGCCATGGCCTTTGATAATAAAAAACCAAAATTAGATTTTTTCTTTTCAATCCCTTAAAATAATACGTTGTAATATAATGTCCTCCGACCTGGTAATTGCCGTCCATTAATTCAGTTGATTTTTGACGTACCGACAGGATTGTCGTATCGCAGGGAGTGGATAAACTCCATCCGTAACCAGCACCGGGGCATTCCTGAAATTTGAGTTCAAAACCCTCATTCACCTTTATATTCCTTCTTATGATCGTGTCAGAATTGATTGCCCGTTGTCCCAAAGTGGCTATACTTCCTATGAAGCAAAGAATAAATAAAATTGCTCCGTGAATATTTTGAAAACGGGTATTAATAATTCTTTTCATAATCTGTTACTCCCCAATCCTTTTAGCCGTTAAAATCAATCCGTCAAATGTTGAATTTAATGACGATGCCCTAACTTCTTTGTTTAAAATGAATGACATTTTACTTGCAACCTCCATTGCAAAATAATCTGATTCACTCGTTGGCAGCAACTCGTATTTAGGCATGTAAGGCGTTAATACGAATAATTTTCCATTCTCTTTTCGTATTTCAATTACGTAATTATTGCCAAAATCATATTTACCGGTCAGTTTATCAAAAAAGTCAGGATTAATTTTTACAACAGTTTCATCTTTAAGTTTGGTTGCTTCAAAAAATGAACCGCCTTGATATTGAAATAAACGATCAACAACGGAGGACGTGTCAGATACGAATTTAATTTTTGCATTCCGGGCCTTGAAATAAAATTCATTTTCAGAAATGGGTGTCAATGGACTAGCTTCCATTGCTGTCATTTGTCCAAATAATTGTTTGTCTTTCATTGTCACCAGCATCGCCATCCCTTGCCCGTAATTATACCTGCCCAAATATTTTTTCAAAATGTTTTCACTAACAATAGAATCCGCTCCTATATTCTGTTTTTCCATTTTATCCTGAAGTATAAATTCAGATATGGCCTGACCATTTGATATTGGATTAATTCCTTTGGGCGTTGGAAGTGAGTTATACAAAACACAAATTGTAAGTTTATTATCCGGTTGACGATCAAGATAAGAGTAGAAACCTGAGGAAACGCCGGAATGTTGAATAAATTTAAGTCCCCTGTTCGTAATTAAGAACCAGCCAAATCCATAGTCAACCTTGCTGCCACTGTTTAAACCCGCCTGTGTGAAAGCTGCTTTTAAAGCGGCATCAGATAATACTTTTCCATTAAAAAGAGCTTCGTTCCATTCATACAAATCCCTGGTGGTGGAATAAATACTTCCAACGCCCAAAGCCCACGACATCTCCTGGAAATCAGCTTTCTTTATATTTTCGCCATTCATGCTGTATCCTTGCGCTTCGTTATTCAATACGTTTTAATATCCATTTAATTTTTTTTAATCTGTTAGAATTGGTTTGAATTGCTCATAACGCTTGGACAGTTTATTTCCGGTTCAAGTCAGGAATTTAGTCCAAATTATAATAGATTTTCAAACCTCGTTCTTTAGCAATTCTTACGTCTTCGTCTGCTCCTTTTGAAGCTCCTTCAAGGCGAAGAACTGCATCGCATTTCTCAAGAAGTCTATGTGCAACTGGATATTGAATTTCATCCCAGGCATTGTCGCCAATTTGCTTTGAACCTGCCAGGTGCATCAGCGGTAAGGCCACCCACTCTCCAATCATTGGAATATGTCCCTTACGGAACAAAGGCAAGGCAGCAGATTCAAGTTTATCTAAATTTTTCCTTATTAGAACGGGGTCATCGTTTGTTCCACCTCGATAAGGACCTGCAATAAGAATCATCATAATTTCAAATTGTTTTATGTCAAAGAATGTTATTAAGTTTTATGTATTGAAGAAGCATTATAGTTTTACCGTCTTTTATTTCTCCTCTTTCTATCATTTTCATTGCTTCCGTAATATCAAGTTCTAAAACTTCGATATTTTCTTCCTCGTGTTCAGCACCACCTCCATCAGTTACTTTCATTTCTTTTGAATATTCTGCAATGAAGAAATATAAAATCTCAGTCACAGATCCAGGTGACATATATGCTTCAAATATTTTTTGTACATCTGCTATTTTGTAACCTGTTTCCTCCTCAGTTTCCCGCCTGATGCAATCTTCTGCATTATCTTTATCTAACAATCCTGCACAAGCTTCGATTAACATTCCTGTTTCATTCCCGTTTACAAATGTTGGAAGGCGAAATTGTCGGGTAAGAATAACTGTTTTTTGATTTTTGTTGTAAAGCAAAATTGCAGCCCCGCTACCTCTGTCGTAAGCTTCCCTGCTTTGGGTCAATTTTGTGCCATCTTTTTTGGAATATTCATAAGTGATTTTCCGTAACACATACCAATTGTCGGAAAGAACTTTGCTGTCTATGATTTTAATGTTGTCTATCATAATGTTTGTCTTGCAAAATTGCCACTAACACCAGGCCAGCAGCCGACAGTGCGGGTTTAACTTGTTGTATCTTTTCTTATCCTATATCGTTTGCAGGTTTGGTGAATGCTAACCTCCGGCAGACCCTATAAAAACGCCAAATATTAACTGAAGTGCGGAATCCAATCCATTTATCGAATTTGATAATCCAAGTCCGGCAAATACAGCTATAAAAAATAATATCGTTATCGGATTTGCAATAGTCAAAATCAATGTAGAAAAATAATCCTTGATTAATCCTTTGTCTGTTGATTGTTTAAATTTTATATCATTATCCTTTTTAATAATTGTTTTAACCCCGAGATAAATCAGGAATACTAGTCCTGTTAATTGAATCCAAAATTTTTGATCTATAAGAAAAGTCGAAATAACAGTCAATCCAAATGCAGCTATTAATCCATAAATTAAATCAGCTGATGCTGCACCTAATCCACTTACAAATCCCGATGCGAAGTTTTTATTTATAGTCCTGTTTATGCAAAGTATCCCGATTGGACCAACTGGTGCTGCTAATGAAAATCCAAGTAATAATCCTTTATACAAAAATATCAAACTCATTACATGTAATTAAACTTGCGTGACACTTGCTTTTAAATTCTTTATCATTTTCGCGAGAGATTGACTGGCTGTTGGTGATAATGAATTCAAATATTGATTTTGAGTGAGAAAAACGATCTCATGATACAGCTCGGGATACTTTTTTACTATTTTAACAATCAATTTAAATGCATTGATACGAACTGATGGCTTTTTATTTACCTTTTCCCAGACGCTTACGCAAATATTAAACAAAATTCCTTCATATTCTTCAGTCAGCGCCATTTTTTGGAGTATTAGAAACAATTCACGCTGCTGGTTATCCTTTTTTGTGGGAATGGATTCAATAATGTCTTTGATATGCATTTGCACTCGTTGGTCATTCACTTCAATTATACTCCACAATAACCACGATGCTCTCCAGGAATACGGTTGCTTGTCGGAAATAGCTAATTTTAATAATTCCTTAAACTCTTCTGGATGGGAAGCCATATAGGAAATCATTCCAGCTTTGTATGAATTGGTTAAAACTCTTTCTAATGCTGTTTCCAAACCCGCCATTTGTTTTAGCCTTTGTTACTGCCTGGTGTTCTTGCTTTCAACCTTCCATCTGGTCGAAAACTGCATATATCAGTTACAGTTGATTATTGTATTACTTACTGGATATTACTTTTTGCTTTAGTAAATTATTTGGTTTTTATAGATGATGGCAAAAGGCACCTCACTATTTTCCTTGCTCTCAATAACAATAACATCAAGGTTGTTGTCGCCAGATGGATGATTTTGCTTTTTAATGGTAAATCCAGGAGCTATTGCACTCGAAAACTTCCAGTTGTTATTAGCAATAACAATTTTAAAAGGTTCACCTGCAACCACACATGCTTTTCCGGACAATGTTTTTTCCCTGTCATCCCAATTCAGTTCTTTGATATCCATCCACCCTTGTAAAATATGTCGGTTGGTTGAAAGTAGCTGGGGCATTGCCAACACCTTCCTTACTGAAAAAAGAGAACAAGCCATACTGTCCAGATTTACTGTGATGGTTTGTGTTCCTTTGAATTTTCCCTTGAAAATATCCTTCCAAAAGTCATAGACATAATAATCGGCATCTTTTTCAAGAGCAAGACCACCTTCAATTATTTGGCTGCTCAGTTTGACTGAAATGTTTGCTTTTACTTTACCTGCATTAAACAGGACCACCTGATGCCAATAGTCAGTAAGTGCCAGATCGTAAATTGACGGGTCTCTTTTTCCCATAAAAGCATCAACAGGGCGTGGGCTTTTAATTCCATCGTAAACAGGATAGATTCTCGAAATATCATGCACCATCTCTGGTGTCAGCATTTTAAATGGGGTTGCAAGTTCAAGCCGGCCGCTTGTAAAAGCCATCATAGTCAGAAGCGATTGCCTGATTTCAGGGCTGAGAGTATGAATGGCTTTACTATCAGGATAATAGCGGAAAACGGAGCCGGCTTTATACCAGCGCAGGCCGCCTGTGGTAACATATTGCGGTTCAAAACTATTATTGTCCCATGCTGTACGTTGTATATCAACAATGCCTGCAGTTACATCGAGTGTGGGGCGGTCGCTTTCACCAAGTGCTCTTTCGTGTATCCGGGCCTCAGGACCAAGTCCTTCGCGGCAGAGTTCAAAAACTTTTCGGTATGCCGAAGTGGTTGTAGCAAGCGGATCATCAAATTTTGCTGTATTCCAGGCAGTTTCCGGGTAATCAAACTTAATTCCCACCATTCCATTTTTGCGGAGACGTTGCCACATGTTAAGCGTGTATTTTTGAAAATCAGCGTTTGTATAGTCGTAACGCACATAAGGTTGGTGGTGACGGTGATACAAATGCAACTGGCTGATATCATCGTTCAGCATCCAGTCTGGATGGGCTCTTGCAAAGTCATCAGAAGGCATACCGGACTGAAAATATGTAAAAGGGATTCCATTTTTTTCCTTAACAGCCGTGCACCATTTTTCAAAAGTTTCATAAGGTGCTACCAAATGACCATATTTACTCCAATGCTCATCGTCCCACCATCCTTGCTCTGTGTTACCATCGGTATAGCAGTAAGAATCGGGTTCCAATCGAACAGCAACTTTCGTATATTTAGTCAATCCGCATTTGTTTGCTTCGTCCATCTCCTCTAAAAGAGCCTTCGAGTTGTTTATATCTTTACCCCCGCTAAGGTTTCCAACGGCCCATCCGCACAAGGTTGGGAAACTGTAAAGGTTAGGATGAGCATTATTGGCAATCCGCAAGGCAAGCCCATACTGTTCAAGGGTAGTGAAAGGGTCGGTACCTACACCCAGATAATATGTATCAGGAGCCCACCATTCTTCGTTTTTTTCTATTCGACGTCCGGTAGGGTCGTTCATAGCAAGAATAATATTCCTGTTGCCTTTGCCATCGGTTCTGTAAAATGTTGTGGCATAATAATTCTGATACTTTAGACCACCAATAACAACAGTATGTCTTTTGTTGTTTACAAGAGCTGTAATCATTAAACTGTTTGCAGATTCGCGCTCTACATCGCCTAATACTTCAGGCATAGTCACACCTGCAGTACCATTAAGGGTTTGCAGGGCTGAAATTATTGCCCCCGGGTAAAGCGAAGCATTGGCGATGGGTTCCGCTTTCATAAAACGGCAAAAATTCGGCAATGTATTCTTTATTCCTACTTGCATTACCAAATACGGGTCATGGTCGAGCAGGGTAAAAGCAAAGGAGTACATGGGGATTAATTTACCAGAACCGGCATAAACAAGTTCAAGGCGCTTGCCTGATTTATTGTCCTGCTTTACTTCTTTCTGCTCCCAGCTAATCTTTTGGCCTGTAATTTTTGTGGGGCCATATATTTGGGTTGTATTCCAGTTATCAGCCGAAAGTCCGGCATTTTCAATTACTAAAATTCCTGATTTCAAATCAGTAATGCTGTAAAAACCTTTTTCCAGGTCGAATGTTGCAGACAAACATGAATTTGAGATTGTAACAGCATTGTTACGCTGAACAATCTCAGTATCATCCTGGGCAAACAGTATTATGCCGGAAAAAGTAAATATTGCTCCTAAAAGCCAGGTTTTAGTTTTCAATTGAATTGGAATATCTTGTTAATCATTGTATCAAAATATTTATTTCTGATGTTTCTGTTTACTCTTGGTGGTAACACTTCACCGGCAGTCGCAGTGCGGATTCACACCCGCACTCACACCCACACCCTCTTCCCCGCATTGCTTGGCTGTCGGCGCCTTAGCACTCGTTTATTTTATGGGCTTTCCAATGTTTTACATTGCTTCTATTTTCAGATTTTCGTTCATGCATTTATAGACTGAAAACAAATATATCTAATTTTTCAGGGTATTTATATTTAGTATTTTAATTCCCTCTTTTGATAGCTCTTTTATGGCTTTATCTTTACTCTTTTGCGATTGTCCAATAATTGCTTGAGGTATCATATACATATCATAGCCAAATTTCTTGCCTTCTTTTAACGATTCACATATTGTTTCCTCTGCCATAAGACCGATTATGACAATTTTCGTTGCTTTTCTTTTTTTCAGGAAATCGTTTAGACCTTTTATGCTAAATACACTGGAATTGTCATTTGTAAAAAAATATTTACTTGCCAAATTCATTCGTTTATCTAAACGCATTGCTGCTAAATCATACGAAACATATATAAAAGGATAAGAAAAGGAAAGGTTTAATAGCCGATGAAAGCTCTTTATGTAAATTACATTATTGGATTTGGTATGATTAACTGCAAAATTGACAGAATCAATTAATTTTTGTGCATCACCCTCAGACAGTTTACCTTGTGTATAGTATTCCTGAATATCAATTACAATCAAAAATTGATCCCCAGTTAGATCTTTGTTTTGTGAAAAGCAGAAACAAGAGCTAAAACAATACAGTATTAATATAAATTGTACTCTTTTCATAGTCGTCCTAAAATGAGGTCTAACGGGTGGCCTGTAACCACAGCAAACGTCGAATGAATAAGTTGAATTTCATTGCTATCATTTTTGCGGCTGCTGGCATGTTAGCTTTTGTTGGTCATTTTATTTGATCCTTAACACATCTCACTGATAACCCTACTCTCAATGCTCCAGGTTACGCATTGCTCCGCTGACGGCTCGTTATGCACAGGGTGAACATTGTTTTATTAATTTTATTTGGCAATTCCTATGTCAACCTTTACGTTTCTTATATAAATCCTAAAGTTGTATTTGAGAATGGAATTTTATTTACTTAAGAATTTTTGAATTCTGTTCGCAGCATTTTGTCTC
Source organism: uncultured Bacteroidales bacterium (assembly GCA_903885595.1). GTDB lineage: Bacteria > Bacteroidota > Bacteroidia > Bacteroidales > FEN-979 > CAIVAT01. The sequence goes on along the minus strand of CAISJJ010000492.1, from coordinate 21,293 downwards.
AGATTGAAATAATAGAAAGGATAATCAAAACTATGGTAAACACCCATGGGAAACCCACTGAGTGAATCTAATATAACTATTTTATTTTCATCAGCAGATGCGCAAATCAATACACCCTTTGTTGTGTCCACGCGGGCATCGGCATATTGTGGTATTTTCACCCATATGCCTTGTTTATCCGGAAAGAGTGACCCTAACCCTTGTGTTGTCTCTGCCGGGGTCTCATCTCTTGTCCAGGTGATCGGATTGATAACAAGGCCCACCATCCCATACAGCACTGGATTCACCCCGGCAACATAGGGGGCTTCAGTATTGTATGAAATGATCACTCCCGTGTCATCGGGGCCAGTGGCAAATTTCAGGTGTGGATTATCTTTGAGAAACTGCTTAGTAACCGGACCTCCTATAACGTATGCAGCAATCATTCTTTCATAAACCTGAGAATTTTCTTTTAAGTATCCGGATAACAGGTTGCACACAATATTAGCTCCTTGCGAATGTCCGGCTAAAATGAAGGGACGGCCTTTGTTAAAGTTCTTAATATAATAATCGAAGGCCGCCGTTACATCAGTTGTTGGTATTCCTGCTATTACATTTAACCGGTTGTCCGGCGAAGAATTATCTTGCCGGTAGTAAGGGGCATATACATTCGCTGCGGTGTCAAAAGCAGTGGCTTGCCGTGCATAGGCCGAGGCTGCTCCGGCCATCATGAGCGAGTCGTCGATCGCGCATATCAATGCGGTGGTATTGTCTTTTGTCCACGAAGTTGTTGGATATAAGTAAAAAACGTCCGCTTTGTAAACCGTCGGGGGTAGAGATAACCAATGCCTGGATTGGGAATAATCCGTGGATGTTTGATTGTACCGGGATGTGCCATCTTTATGGCAACCATTGCATAGAAGTACAAAAAATCCTATGGTTATTGAAAAGTAATACCAATCCAGGTTCTTTTTCATGATGGTTAAATTATATTGAAGTTAAATACTAAAGGTAAGTAATGATGTTTCAATGATTATTGTTTTCTCAATTGCCTTGTGCATAACAGTCCACTGGTTACAACCGTTTGGGAGTTACCTGGGTTTTGGGTCGCAGGCGGGTGTTGGTTTACAAATTCGGTTAACCTTCTCAACCGATTCATAACCTGATTGTTGTAACCGGCTCGTTATGTGTGGTTGCATTGTTTTTTTAATTACTTGTCTTTTTTAATAAATTTCCGACTTCCCAATGTTCTTTCATTTTCTTTGACCTGAATGATATAATAGCCCGGTTCTATTTCTTTTGTATTGATCACCTCGTTTTTATTTAAAATTTGCCCAAATCTCACTTTTCGTCCATAAATATTTGTCACTTCATATCGTCGGTTAATATTTCCATTTGAATTATTTGATAGTGTTAATTGATCTAAACAAGGGTTTGGAAACACATGAATAAGATTGTCAGTTTTCAAATAATCATACATTCCGTATGCTTTATTCAAGATTGAATTCTCCTTCGAAATAATAGTTTCATAAGTACAATGAATATTTATCCATCCGTAGGAATTTTCATTCGCACTAATCATTTTATAGCCTAAGTAACCGTCTGAAAATTCGCCATGATGAATCTGTTGTCCGGTACTGTTTACTTTTAGAAAGTATTGAAAAATAAGATTTGTAATGCTATCGGAATTCCATGATTGAATAATGGATATTGTATCTCCTTCGCTTAGTTGTTTTACATAGCCTGATTCAGGATATCCTTTATAAATTAATAAAATCCTGAGCAGTTAATACAGTAATCTGTGCTTTTCTATAATCTTTCAAATTCCTGGTTAATAGAACTTCAATGTCATTTTGCAAGGCTGTATAATATTGAAGTGCATCTTCAAAATCGAAAAATTCTGAATTCAGGGCCAGGTCAATTATTTTATCATTTAGCGGTGCAACGTGAACCAGAACTTTGAACTTTCTGAGAATCTCTTTAGCTTCTTCCTCCGATCTTTTCTTTGAAATCATATAATGGAGATTTGCTAAGGATAATGCAGAAATGAAAACTTGAACTTTTCCTTCATCAGCCAATGTAAATAATTGTGCTGCCGCCATATAAAATGGATCCCGTTTACCAAGAAGATCATAAATTATATCTGTATCTGCAAAAACCTTCTTTTTCATAAATACTTCTCTTTTAAGTGTTCTTGATATGTCCTTTTTGGATCCTCATTTTCTGACATTTGAACTACACCACTTAGCGATTGAACCAATGGAGAGATTTTTTCAATTGATTTTGGTTCAGTTGTTATTGCTGATAAATAATTCTCAATTAGTTTTGATAAACTGGTTTCGTGATCATTGGCATATTTTTTTGCTTGATCAATTACTTTCTTTTTAAGTCTTAATGTTAATTTGGTTTCCATGACATCACATATTAGGCGTACAAAGATACAAAATCAATACGGCAATGTCAAGGATAATGTTTATTGGGGTTTGGCACACACGCCCCGCCGGCAGCCGCAGTGCGGGGTTTACCTGGTGTTTGTGATTCTATTGATCATCCGAGAAAAGCGACAACCTTTTCACAGAAAATGTCCGGATACTGAAACATTAGTCCGTGCCCGCCGTTCCCGATCAACTCCAACTGAGCATTGGGAATTTTCTCATGCATAAAGTGCGAGTTTTGGGGAAGGACCAGGCAGTCTTCAGTTCCGGTAATAAGCAATACAGGATTAGAGATTTCACCAAGGCGGCCTTCTGAGCCATTCCATTCATCGATCGCCTTGGACTGTTGCTGCAAGGTTTCTTCCGGCAGGTTTCCCATGGGACGAAAGAAGATTTCTCCGATACGTTGGCCATTGTTCTGAAGCCAAATACCGGGAAAGAGTGTACTGATGAATCGCATACCTCGTTCCTCGGGAGTCCCTGTCATGTCCGTCAGTTGTTGGATGATTTCAGGGCTGGGCGGGAACATCCCTTCGCTGCTATAGGTTGCATATAGAATCAGTTTATTGACCCTGGATGGATGCCTGAGGATAAGTTCCTGCGCGATGAGTGAACCCATAGACCATCCCAGTACATGTGCCTGCTGTATACCTATTGCATCCATTAATCTGGCGGTGTCTTCACAAAACTGCTCGATGGAAAACGGTTTCGTTCCTGTCGTTGAAATCCCTGTGCCCCGGTTATCAAAAATAACCACCTTGAATCGGGAGGCAAGTTTCCTGATCAGGGAAGATTCCCAAAGGTTCATGGTGCTGCCGTAGCCCATGATCAGGAGAAGAGGGTAGCCGCTTCCAAAAACACGGTAACCTATGCTGATGTCTGCGACATTTATTGAACACCCATCCGCACTTGATTCAATTGTTACATTCGTTGTCAAATTTTCACCCATGTTTTTATTATGATGTTTTTATCGTTTCAGTATTAAATTTTCGGAGATAATTCCTTTCTATTCTTAAACAATAGTATATTTTAATGGCAGTACTTTCGTCACTGTCTCCAACACTTGGCGTATTATGTGGGGTTATTTTTTCTATAAAGCCTACTTCATCCTGGTTTCAACATCCATTCTTTGGTGCAAAATCCTAACGATTAATATTACTCCGTCCTCATCTAGTTTATAATAAATCACATGATATTTAACTATTGTTGATCGATAACCCTCCTTGATGTTATTAATATCTCGACCCAGGTTTGGATTCTTCGAAATAAATTCAACTTCATCAATGATTAAATTATAATACCTGTCCGCTTGCTCAATTGACAGGATTTGATTCGTATAAACCCATATTTCTTTTAAATCTTTGACAGCTTCATTTGAAAATTTGAATTTCCTCATGGTTTCGCATTTTTCAGATGAAGAGATTTCAAATGGCTTTTAGAATTGAAATCCTGCGCTATTCCGCTTTGTTCACCCTCTTCAAGTGCGGACCTCAGCTCTTCCATCTTCTTTTCTTCTAATTCTAGTAATCTTAATCCAGCACGAATGACTTCACTAGCTGAATGGAATCTTCCTGTTTTAATCTTTTTTGAGATAAAGCCCTCAAAATGATCGCCCAATAATATTGATGTGTTCTTGCTCATATCGATTCTTTTTACAAATGTACCAAAAATTGGTACCTGATGCAAGTATAATTTCAAATAATTCCACCTAACACCCAGGTTTGCTCATTAGCTAAATCGATCATTTTCACGGAAACGGTTTTATTTGCATTGCAACAAATACATTGTCTGCCGATTGCTCTGGCGTTAGACCCATTATGAAATTCATTAGTTTCACAAAAGCTCTCATAGGTTGCGGTTCATTCGCTTGATTTTAGCAGTTGTTAGCGTTTTGTATATTCCGGCCATACTGCCCCCCCCATTCCGGTGATACTGCCCCCCCCTGGCGAGGAGGATTTTCTGAGGACAAAATTTAAAAGAACGGTCAATGGCTAATTATGACTGTAAAATTATTCTTTTTTAGGTTTTCAGCGTTGCATTTGTTTTCTATTCAAATTCCTTTTTATAGTTGCCTTGCATTCTTATTTACCGATTTTATAAACCTGATCTGTCCGTGAGGACAGAATAAAAATAAAAAAAGAAGATTTATGTTGATTGATGTTGAAACGGGTAATAACTCTTTTCGAGTTATTCTCGTTTCAATATCTCTTTTCTTTTTAGGCTTTGAGTTCATACTGTCTGATTATGAAGGCCCAAACTTGATGAACTGTCTTTTTTGGTTTTCTTTCGCATGGATTCTCCTTTGAGATCGATGCGATGGGACCCATGATACAAACGGTCCAGGATGGCATCGGCGATGGTGCCTTCCCCAATCAGATCATACCACTTATCAAAGGGAAGCTGAGAGCCGATGATGGTTGATTTTTTATCGTAGCGGTCTTCAATGATTTCAAGTAAGATCATCCGGGTTTGGGCATCGAAAGTTTGAAGACCAAAATCATCCAGGATGAGTAAATCGGTTTTTTCAATACGGGTGATTTCCCGGGGATAAGTTCCATCGGCTTTGGCGATTTTTAACTGGGCAAAAAGTTTCTGAGAGTTGAAGTACAATACTTTGTACCCTTTCAAACACGCCTGGTGTCCCAGGGCCGAGATTAAAAAACTTTTGCCTACGCCGGTAGATCCGCACACCAGGATCGTCTCCCGGCGGTCGATAAAACTGCAGTCGGTAAACCGAAGAAATTGGTTTTTGTCCAGGTTGCGGTTTTGGATAAAATCGATTTCTTCGATACTGGCATGATAACGGAAGCGGGCTGTTCTGAGGGATCGTCCGATACGGCGGTTCTCCCGATCTTCCCACTCGGCCTGAACCAGTATGTTAATGTATTCATCGTGGGTTAGCTGTTGGTAGGTTCGGGTCTCGATCAACGACTCCAGTGCCCGTTGCATGCCGTAGAGCTTTAACTGGTGCATTTTGGATAAACTGTTTTCATTCATGGTTTTTTGCATTTAGATGATTACTGATTATTGATAGTGCTGGGCTCCCCGGATATTTTCATGGAAGGGAAGTGTATATTGCTGGGGGTGTTGCTCTTCAATTTTATCAAGAGAATGAGTGATTATGTTTTTGATAAACATATAGGTAAACACGTTTAGTTGGATGCCTCGCTGACAGGATGCTATCAGCCGGTCATGGCCAACTCTTCGGCTGAATGACAGCACCCCTTCACAGCTTTTATAAGCCTGTTCCACGTACATGGGTTTATTTAAAATCTCCTGTAAGTACTTCTCAACCACCGGGGAGATTTGTCGGCCACGCTCCAGAAGTTTTTCCGGTGACAGTTCCAGGATGTATCTTTTTTCTTTAGCTAAATGTTCCGGATTGGTCGTGTACCGGGTGGCACTGGTAAAGCGCAGGTGGAAAGCGATCTGCTCCCCGTTAACGTAAATACTGACTGACCGGGCCGTGAAGATGACCTTGCATTGTTTGCCAATGAACCGGTAAGGAGCGCTATAGTAATGCTGTTCCCGTTTGATATACACATGGTTATTGCCTCCCAACTTTAAGTTCAGGTAGTACTTAATTTCGAACCGATCTTTGGGAAGTGGGCGCAGCAGCGCTCGCTCCTCCCTCTCAAACAACTCCCTTCGGCTATAGTCCCGATCCTGCATTTTGAGACCATTGTGTTTTTCAAGCAGGGGCAGGCGGGCTTGATTTAAGCTATGGATATCATGAAACACATCATTACGCAACACTGCATACACACGGCTGTAGATAATGTTCACCATCCGTTCTACCCAGGCCTTATCCTGAGGTTTTCGGCTTCGGGTGGGAACAATCGCAATCCCGTAATGATTGGCCAGGTCTTCCATGTCCCGGGCGATCCTGGGTTCATAGCGACAGGCTTTGGACACCCCGCTCTTAAGATTATCAGGAACACAAGCCAGAGGAACACCGCCAAAATACATCATGGCATTTTCGACGCATTGCAGAAAATCTTCTTTTTTTTGACTGACACAGAACTCGATATAGGTCAGTCCGCTAAATCCCAGCGTGGCAACCAGCATCTCCACCTCTATTACCTCGCCTGTATAACGATCAACAATGGGGAACTTTTTTCCGGCAAAATCAACATAGACTTTATCCCCTGGTTTTTGTTCAATATGCAGGCTGGATTTATTGGTAGCGTTCCACTGCTGAAAATGATAACAGAACTGGGAGTAGCTATAGCCTAAAGGGTGTTTCTCCTTATATTCCTGCCAGAGCAGCATCCGGTTTACACCAACCCGGCGAAGCTCTTCCAGAAAATTCGGAAACAGTTCTTTTAAAGTATTAAACCGCTGGACCTCATCCCCTTCATTGGTCCCATGAAACAAGGCTTCCAAAGCAGGTTCTTCCATCTGGATAAGATCCTGTAAAACATACCCTTTGCGGGCGATCTGATCCAGATAGCCGTTGATCGTGTGTTTAGATACTCCGGTTAATTCTTCGATCTTGTTTTTGCCTGTCCCCAGGCTTCGTAACAGTAAAATTTGTTTCAGTGAGCTCATAGGTATTCTTGTTCCAGCCATTGGGTTTATCGTTTAGGTTCTGTTGTAAAGTACAAAACCAAACGAAAATCTGACTTGTCCTCAGGGGGGGCAGTATGCCGGAATGTCAGTCCCACATTTTAAAAAAGAGGGGGCACAATGCCGGAATGTCAGCGAGATGAGAATCACTGATAATACCAGTAAAATCATTAATTTGGAGCCTAATATCCAAGCCTTTAAAGAAACAAGGAAAATAGCAACTCAAATCAACGCCAAGGGTAGGGGTAGGATCACAGGAATGGTGGGGGTACCTTGTTCCGGATTGGTGGGGGTAGCATCAGCCGGAATATACACGTTTCGTGCATTTTTCATTTTGAACATCATGTGATCAATATCCAACACCTCATCGACCGAAATAAATATTTCACTTTGGCGTGGCTTTTGCAAACATTGATTATTGGAATCTCAAATATTTATTTGGACGAAACAAGGCGAATTCCAATAGAATAGTCAGCGTAAGTTGGAGGACAATTATCACGATATACAACTCGGCAACGACGGGCAATGTCATTCCAACCTCCTCCACGTCGAACATGGGATTTTCCAGATGATGCACCCGTTGGATTGATTTGTTCCAACAATGAGTATTTGCCATAAAAGTCACTGCACCATTCCCATACGTTACCATGCATGTCAAATAAACCATATTCATTCGCTGCAAAACTACCAACGGGCAAGGTTTTTCTTCTAAATTCTCCCTTAGCATTTTTATTATAAGGTCCTCTGCCATCATAGTTTGCCTGAGAAGTGGTAAGGTTATCGCCAGTGTTAAAGGGGGTGGATGTCCCTCCACGTGCTGCGTATTCCCATTCTGCTTCAGTTGGTAAGCGACAACCCATCCATGCTGCAAAAGCCGTTGCATCGTTCCAACTCACATTTATTACTGGGCGGTTACCTCTACCCCAACCTTCATCGCGGGGTTTCTCTCTTCCAGTGGCATCGCAAAATAAATCGTATTGTTCGAAAGTTACCTCGTATTTGCTCATCATAAAAGCACTTAGAGTTACTTGATGCTGAGTTTCATTATTACTTCTGTCAATTTCGCTTTCAGGACTACCCATAGTATAAGTTCCTGCTGGTATAGTAACCCAATCAATTGTAGGCTTAGTTTGAGCTGTTGAGAATAACGCAAAACATGCGAATGTCAGAATCAAAATGATTATTTTCATATAATGTCTCATTATTTCAAATAGTTTCTTTGGTAGTCACTTCGGATATATTATCTAATTTCTTTTTGCATGAACGCCCCGCCGGCAGCCGCATGTGCGGGTGATAGCAGGTCATATTTCCGTTTTTTGTTTCCATGTTTAGTAGCCCTAACCCCAATCCGAACCACAGTTCCCCGCAATGTCGGCTGCCGGCTCGTTATGTGTAGGCGTTTTCGATTTTATTCCTTTGTTCGAACAGACCCACAGCAAGCATCACCCTCTTCAACACCATCAATCCAAATTTTTAATGTTTGGGTCCGTGATTTAGTGAGTTCAGTTAAATATATTGACCAGCACAAAGGTTGAATACTTCCATAATAGCCAGGTTCTCTATCAGGATATTTCATTTTCATTTCTGCATCTCTAAATTGAATCCATAATTTTTGAGCCTTTTTCAAATTCATTATAAATACTGTATCTTCTTTATATTCTTTTAATATTTTTTGATAAGCTGCGTTAAGTTCTTTATCTGCAGTTTCATACAGTTTGTATTGTGCTTCATTTAATTCATGTTGCGTTTGCCCAAATGAATTCGCAGCAATCCAAAATATTGAAAAAACAATAAAGAATCCTCTCATGGTGTTATCGTTTTTTACGCTTACCGCATAGCAGATAAGGCTTGTGTGAAGTTGTTTCGGGATCGTACCATCGATTCCGGTACTGCCGAGCATAAGCCTTATTTGCTTGTTATGCCGCGTTAATTTTATATTGTTTTATGGCTTTGAATTCCTTTGCTTTCTTTGACATTTCTTCTTCGACATCATAATCATCCTGAAGTCCTAACCAGAATCTCACGGAATTTCCAAAATAGTTGCTTAGTAAGCAGGAAGCTTGATTTAGCCACTGAACCGCCACTTGCGGGTAGGTGCTGTTATGGGTAGTGGTTCTTTTATCCTGCGTTGTCATAAGCTGTTTTAATCCACTCCAACACTTCTTTGTCAACATCTTTTATATCTGCAATATTGATTTTATGCGAACACATTGAGTTTGGTTTTTCTGCTTTTAATTTTCCTTTCGGTTCTTGTCCTTTCAGGTTAACACCAATCTCAAAACGTGTTTTTGTTGCAGGGTTCAAAATCGCAAACTGTTTCTTTCGTCTTAGACTCACATAATTGTTTTTAGGTGCAATTTCTATGTCATTTCCGAAAACTTCTATTTCGCTAATAAGCTTGTCGTAAATGGGTTTAAAATGTTCTTTATCTTGATATTGCTTTATTATCAAATCGTCTGGCTTGTCTGCAGAAGCAGCGTCTGTACCTCTCGCTTTCAATGCAATCAGATTAGCAAATCCATGGCTTAGTCCGTGTTTCTCTTTTAAAAATTTGATTATCTCCCCGTGTTTCGGAATGTTTTCCTTGTTAACAATTACTATCCATTTCTCTAATGGAATACCCGTGTTTTTGTAAAGGTTTTCAATCATTGTTTGTGTTGCTTTGTCCATACTTTAAGGTTTTGATTTCCAAATTTTGTCGGAAAAAGGTAAGTATTCGGGGAGTGCAGCCGAACCATACCAAGTAAATATTTCGTATTCCAACAGTCCATTTTTAATGGCAAGGTCGGTTTGTAATAATTCTTTCGCTTCTTCCATTGATTTTAAATTGTTCAAAATGAAAATACCTCTGTAAGTGTTTTCATTCTTACCCAAAGGTCCCGCTACGATTAGTTTTCCTTCTTCAACCAAGCGGTTAATGTTGTCCATATGACCTCTGAAACTTGCATTTATAAGTTCTTTGTCTGTGGTTTTGTTTATTCCCGTTTTCAGAATTACCAAAAAATAGCTTTTCATTCCATAATCATCACCTCCCAATTTGTCGGCTAATGCTTTGTTGTATATTGGATTTGAAATTGTGGAATCATTTTGTTCTGCTTTTTGAAACTGCTTTTTCATCTTATATGCAAATTCTTTTTGTTTTCCGTCTGAAACCTTAACAAAGATTTCCGTGTCGTTCAATTTTTGATAAACAATTTTTTTAGGAAAATCGTGATTGGGGTTTTCAAAGGTATAGGTGCTGTCAGTTTTTGTTAATTTAAAAGTTACTTCTTTTCCTTGATTTTGTTTAAGAACAGTTGCTGTATAAATTACTTCGTTATTGGCTTTTGTGATGCCCAAGTATTCAGAAATGAACATTTGTCCGTCTTTCAGTTTATATGAAAATCCTTTTAGTGTATTTTCATTAAGTTTGTCCCAATGTTCAAAGATTTCTTTGTTTTCCATTTTCCAAGTCCCCTGTAAAAAGTCAGGATAATTTGATTGGGCAAAAGACAATTCTATAATAAATAGAATTAGTAGTGTTAAAATATATTTCATAGTTTTCTCTGTTTGTTGCGAGGTTGTTTGACCTTATGTCGAAATTCTAAATTGGATAATTGTCTTGCTTCCCATATATAGTCAGGTGGTTTTGTCATTCCTGTTCCATCAGTATATATATCTTCAATTTCCGGGATGATATCCAACTTGTCATAAATGGTTTGGAAAACACAAACAGCTTCAGCCCCCTGAATACCGACTGATTTTAATTTCGGCATATGCAGTACATTGCTTCAAAAATTATGTTAAAATTAAAAAAGTGGTTATTATCATTATCCCTTCAACGGCAGAATAATCTTTCTCGTGAAACATATATGTACATGGTTCCATTTCATCAGAGATGCCTAACACCAAGGTTTGCTCATTAGCTAAATCGATCATTTTCATGGAAACGGTTTTATTTGCATTGCAACCAACGTTGGCCTGTAAAACCATGTGCCATTTAATCCGTTTGTAAGCAGAAAACACTCATTAGCATTGGTTTTTCAAGCTTGTTATAGGCAGTTTTAAATTTCCGTCGTGTCATAAGGAATTAATTCTGACATTTCAATTGTCTGTAAGTTTTAGATTTTCGGATGGCACATCCAGGAATTCTTGAAAACTGTTAGGATTTGCAGGTAAATCATTCAAGTCTGAGTGTCCAGCTATTCGTATCGTCACCGCCCCGTTGATAACCTGTTTTCCTGTTACAGTATCTCCAGGATTAAAACACTTTTCTGTAATGCCAACAACTCCACCAACTGTTACTTTGGCACAGTAGGATTTTAGAAATACATAGGTATTCTCTTTATCGGTGGATTTTTTTTCACAACTAACCAATATTGAAATGATTAATAGCAGTCCAATAAGTTTTACTGTTTTCATAGAACGTGTTTTATATTAAATTTAATTAAGTTTTAAACTTTCAGCTTTATTAGAATTCTACTCCAAATTCAAGGTGCTGTCGCTTTTCAAAAAATTGTCCCTAACGCTCCGCCGACAGCCCCAGTGCGGGTTTTTACTTGTTGTTTCTTTTCCTATCCTTTATCGTTTGCAGGTTTGGTGAATGCTCGCCTCCGGAAACCGTCCGCATTGCTAGGCAGCGGGCATGTTAGCACTCGTTTTTTTTCAGTGAACATCGATTCCGTCAAAATATATTTCTGTTATTGCTGTCTCATCATATTTTTCCCCTGGGTAAACATCCATTATTTCAAGTTTCATTGTCCACCCAGGTTTGGATTTTAGCTTTTCCCAATTTTTTCTGTCACCATTTCCAATTGGGTCAAATGAGAAAATCTGTTCTTGTCTAGTGTCTGCTAAGTTAAGAATAGCAAATGCTTTGTCATCGATGTACATTTTAAGCTTTTTGACCCTTGAGTTTTCTCTCCAGACTTTCTCACTTTTAACATATCCGTTAACGATAATTACCTTTGTGATTCTAGGGTTTTCCGGTGGGAAACTGTAAAGTAAATATTCACCAATTCCATAACCTGCGACACCTTCAATCCAAGCTGTCTTGTAGTTAAGGTCATGAGAATATTTTGCTGCATACTTTATTCCTTTGAAAGGCTTTAGATCAGATGAAGCTGACGCAGTGTCAAGTCCGCCGCCACAATACCAACTACAACCAACGCCTAAAACGTCCCAGTAATCATCTTTATCATCCGAGCAGTTGGTGTATATTTTTTTGTCTTCTGTGGAAAGATTTTCAAAATCTCGCTGGCTTCTAACTTTTCTCCAAACAGTTTCACATTTTTCCCTTTGCTTAATGAAAGCTATTTCCCCTTCTGGACTTTTGTCAACAAAATAACCTAGAATTGGCTCCATTTCCTTAACAGTCTGAGCACAAATTGTCATAGTAAATAAACAAAGTGAAAAAACCAGAAATTGTCGCATATCGGTCTTTTTAAAATGAGTGCTAACTGTTGACGCTATGGCAAGTGCGGGATTAAATTGTTGCTCAACTGTCAGCCAGCACAAATGTATGTAAGGATTTCAAATGTTTCAACGAACACGCAAACCCGCATTTGTTATAGAGTTTGTTACCGGTTGTTGTTTATTTCTTTTCGTATGCTATTCTTAGCAAAGCAAACATGGACATGTCGTAATATTTTTCATTCCAAAACATCCACTGTCTCAAAACACCTTCTTTCTTGAAGTTCAGTTTATATAGCACTCTTTCTGAACTTTCATTCCCTTGCATAACTTCAGCTTCGATTCTGTTTATTTCAAGTTGATTAAATCCGAAGTCAAGAACTTCATTAAGTGCTTCAGTAATGTATCCATAATTCCAATATTCTGGTTTTAAATCGTACGCAATATTTGCTCTATGTTTCTTTGTGAAATTATTAAATCCGATTGTCCCTATTATATTCTTTTCCCCTTTCAATGAAATTCCCCAGCGAAATCCAAGTCCATCATTAAATCTAATGTGATACCAGTCTATAAATTTCCGAGCATCTTGTTCATTCTCGAATGGGAGAAGATTGTAAAATTTTGTCACATTTTCATTCCCAAATAAATCCAGAATATCTCTCAGGTGACATTCTTTAATCTCCACAAGTTCTAATCGGTCTGTTTGTAATACTGGAAAGTTTCTCAATTCAAGGGCGTTTAGGTTTGTTTACGAAGTGTGTTTTTTATACCGCGTGTTAGCCACATGTGCATTATTTCCTTGTCATTCTTTAATTTACAATTAATCCCAAATGAATTCTCCCACACCATCTTTGGTTAATAAATGAATATTCTTTTTTATTTTGCCTATATTTATTAAGTTACCATGAGAAGGATAAACTTGTTTTACTCCTAAATCAATAAATTTCTGCCATGAAGTATAAAATTGCGATAAATCAGTTATAAAGGGTGGAGCGTATCTTGTTCCTAAAATTCTTAAATAATCAGCAGCAGCATCACCACAAAATAAATTCATATTTTCATCCAATAAACTAATACTGTCAATCGAATGTCCTGGTGAATAAATTGCTCTTAAGTTTATTCCTACAATCTGTCTTAAATTAAAGTCTTCATTAGGTAATATTAAGTCAGTTTCTCTTATGAAATATGGTGGAAAACTTAGTGTCCACTTTTTATTGATTAGCCGATAAAATTCCGCAGCTTTTTTCATCCTCTTACTACACCACGCACCTCCAAAATCCCGGGTATTTACACCATTTTTTAGCAATTCAACAGAACCTTTGTTTAAGATTACTCGAATGTCTGGATTTTGCTCAATTAAATCATTTAGCATCCCAGCATGATCGTCATGATGATGAGTCAAAAATAAAAACCTAATTTCATTTAACTCAATTTGTTGATTTGATAATTCTTTAAAGAATTTAGTTTTATCTTCCTTGTAACCTGTATCAATAAGCAAATATCCTTTGTCTATTGATATTAGATAACAATTTGTCTTACTTAATTTGATTGTTTTTATCATAAATATTATTAAGTCTTTCTTCGGGTTGCATTGTGGCTAACGTGTGGCCGCTAAACGCATCAACGAACCAATCGATGCGAAGCATTTAAACCATTAATATGTTGCGTGTAGCGGCATGTTAGGCTGCGTGTTTACTTATCGTAATGATACCGGCAACTATAAATCAATATTTCTTCACCAATAACCTGATAAACCAGCCTGTGTTCCCTGTCAATTCGCCTGGACCAGTATCCAGTTAAATCATATTTAAGTGCCTCTGGTTTGCCCAACCCTTTGTATGGTGTCCTTTCAATATCCTTGATGAGCCCATTTATTTTTTTAAGCATCTTGCGGCCTTCAGATTGCCATGAAATGTAGTCCTCCCATGAATTCTGTGAAAAAGTAATTCGCTTCATTCTTCAATTAATTCTTTTTGAAAAGACATACCCGACTTCATTTGTTGTATGGATTCATGCAATCGATCGGCATTGGCTTTTGACCTTAATAAATGAACCGTTTCAAGAATAGAATTATACTCATCAAGGGAGATAAGCACAGTTCCGCTTCCTGATCCTCGTTTTATAATTAAGGTTTCATTATTTTTCTCAACATCATCGAGATACTGTTTCAGTTTCGTCCTGAACTCAGTGAAATTTGCTGCTCTCATAATTCAAAATTTAATATGTTACCAATAAAGTACAAATATAAGTACATTTTAAGTAATCCATGTCTTTCCGCGTTTTTTTCTTAACATGCAGCCTAAACGCCCCGCTTGCAGCCGCAGTGCGGGGTTTACTTGTTCTTATCTTTGTTTTCCAATACCATTTGCAGGTTTGGTGAATGCCACCCCTCCGGAAACCGCCCACATTGCTCGGTTGCAAGCACGTTGGCAGTAGTTTGTTCTTACACCAATCTTCTATCTGGGAATCAGTCCAAGTTGTTGCATGAATTCCAAGTTATCGAGGAAGTCTCTTTCTTCTGCTATCTTCCTATTTTCCATACGAACTAAAGTCACACCGTCAATGTCCACATTTTTTCCTGTCGCTGGTATGCCAAAAAATATTCCTGTATGAGTTCCTTTAAAATTCCAGTGCTTAACAAGTTTATCGTCCATTCCAAATACGTCTTTAATGGTAAATGAAATTTCTGTAAAACCCGTCAAGTAGTTTGCGTAATAGGCTCTTGCACTGTCAATGCCAACAACGTCAGTCGGACTGCCGTGTATGATTACGGTTTGTGTAAAATTTGAGTCATTAAACATGTCCAATTTTCCTTTGTTAATTATTTCGTCCCAAACATTGTTGTACAATTTTATATTGCCCTCAACTTTTGTGTCCTTTTGTTGTGAATAACATGCTGTCGCGATGAATGTTAACAAATATAATGTCAACAAGGTCGCCCTGGAAAGTTTTAATTTGCTTTTCATTTGGTTATTTGTTTAGGTTAATGGTTACTTGTCTTATTGGTTGGTGCCCCGAAAAAATTACTGCCAACGCCCCGCGGGCAGCCGCAGTGCGGGATTTACTTGTTGCTTCTTGTGTTAACCTCCTTCATTTGCAGGTTTGGTCAATGCCAGCCACCGGATACCGCCCGCATTGCTCGACTACCGGTTCGTTATGGCCAGTTGAAATTTATTTTAATAATATCTTTTTTATGGAATCGGATTGTAAAATGTTCCTACTTTCTATTAATACTATTCCAGTAGCATTCAAAATTCTGATTCTGAATTCAGGTTTTGACTTCATCAATGTTTTTGCAGTATTAATAGATGTATGATATCCATCTTTGTTTTCTTTATTTAAACAAGCTGATACATATATCAAATTTAATTCTTCTGCCTTTAGAGAATTCAAAATTTTAAATTGTTTTTGGAATAATGAATCTTGTATATCTGGAGTTTCAATCAATATCATTTTTAGGTTGAACTTTGAATTAAATTCCTTCTCAAGTTGAGAATTAAAATTCTTTGATTGGTAAGAATGACCATTAGAATCAAAAAAATTGAAGTCTAATATTTGAGCAAATATGAAAGAAGGTGAAATCAAAATCAAAAAGAAAATTAGTCTCTTCATTGGTTGATTTTCAATTGGCCATAACGGTTGACAATATGGCCAGTAAGGGATTGCGGGCGATTTCCTATCAAGGTACACGAAAAGTTGAGGCGGGCTACAAACCTTCGCATACCAATGAAACCCTTATTGGCTATATTGTGTGTTGGGTGTAGCCTGTTTTATTTTTATCATTATTTTTTAATTGTCGTTTAAAGTAGATGCTTATTAAAATACTCACTACTATCAAGAACAACCAATCAACAGATATTGAAGCAACTTCGAATCGATAGTGTCTGTCTATACCAAATTTCATTAAATTCAAAACAAAGGAAATTATATTCAATATCAATGGTAAAAATAAAATGCACCGTATTGATTTATCTAATCTATTGGTCGAAGAAAAAACAGGTGCTAAAAAGAATAATGCTATACTCATTGTGATATATCCTAATTCTTCCAAGGCAATAAATATCCCATGTCCATTATATTGAGTAAGTAAGGCAATTCCTTCCGTTTCTCCTTTCATCATACTTATCGGAACCACTGCAAATTGAATAAAGTAATCCGCCAGCAAAACTGTACTGGATATCAGGGCAAATGCTAATCCAATTGAACTATATATCCTTTTCTCACCAGATGTATTATTGTGCAATGACACAACAAAAATCATAAAAGCGAAGATCTGAAATATAACAAGGTACATCCAATAATAATCTCTTGGGTAATAGTTTAGCAAATCACTAAATGGATAATCCATACAATTGCCTGGACAATTTGGCCCGGAAGGGGGGATAGCTGTCATTGCAAATCCGAATGTAATAATTGTCAATATCATCAGGGCAATCGATGAGTAAAATCCAAATTTTAAAGTTGTAGTTTTCGAATCCATAATTTATATTTTGTAATTAACGTTGTATGTGGTTTTTTTTAGGTTATACGCAACGATTTAGGATTTCATCTGCAAATTACGAAAAAAATAAATAATCCAGGACAAGCTATATTCATTTACAGATAAATACGAGTTGAGCTTAGCCGCCTGGTATTCAGTTTATTATTGTATGGAAAAGCAATATTCATAAGGTCACTGTTTGGCTTAATCGAGGTTGATTTTTTGAAAAAATCTTGACTTCATACGCAATATTTTCGTCTGGCAGGACAAATTGGACGCTTTTTTAGAGTATTCCGGGCATGGTTCTCCCCGCCTTAAAAAATGGTTAGCCAGCGTATTTATGCGGTCGAGAATGAAATCCCTTATTTGATCAACCGTTAGTTGATCTGCCGGGGTGTGATAATACAATGCAATCTGGGTGATGATTCAGACGTAAGACTTGATGGTCTTGTCGCAGTAGCCTTTCAGATGCATCTGATCAATCAATTGTTTTCGTAATGGAGTCATGGCAATATGTTTTAGGTTTAACATATTGCTTTATACGATGGTATTAAGGAAAAGGTAGGCTTGAAACAAAACTACCGCTGAAGCGGTTTAGTTCAACGCCCCGCCGGCAGCCGCATGTGCGGGGTTTACTTGTTGTATGTTTTCTTTTCTATTATCGTTTATAGGTTTGTTGACTGCCGGCCTCCGGAAATCGCCCGCAATGCTCGGCTGACGGCTCGTTAGCGGTAGTTTTCATTTGTTTCATAAATCGCATTTAACAAACCGTCTTCATCCGTGTCACCATTCAAACGCCAGAACATTATTCCTCCCAGTTGATGATCAAGTGCAAATTTGGTTTTTAAGCGGCATGATTCTTTGTTGTCTAAAGTGACAAATGTCCTTTCTTTAAAACTATATAAGTAAGGCGCCATTGAAATGGTATCCCAATAGGTTTTATACCCATTTTCTGCCGTGAACTTTTTTTGCGTAGTACGATAATCAGGAGAATTTTTTGTTTTCCCTGGACGACCCAAGCCAAAGTTAACAGAGTCTACATTGACAACTACAAAAGAATAGAAGGCTGCACCAATTATTATTTTATCCAAAGGTACTTTTAATGAATCAAGCAATTTAACACCACTTTGAACGCTTTCTTTTTGGAACGGAGATGAATATAAGGCGGTGTGATGTCCTGAATGACCTGATTTATCACTAGGCAAACCGTATGTCATTAGATTTACAAAATCGACATTCGGCATCACCTTGGTCCAGTCAACTGATGAAAAAATATATTCAGGAAAACTATTTGCATCGAAACAAACAATGTTTGGTGGGGGCAATGCTTGCCGTAGTGCCTTGATCAGGGAAGTGAAATTATCCTTGTCTTCAGGAGCAGCAGGATGATCTTTATAACCACCTATCACTGGACTTTCCCAGTCCAGATCAAAACCATCGAGGCCATACTGCAGAATAAAATCTTTGACCGACCGGGCGAAAACTATTCTGTTACTGTCAATAGCGAAAATTGGAGAACAAGTTGCGCATCCGCTCCACCCCCCTAGAGATACTAATACTTTTAATTGAGGAAATTTCCGTTTTTGAGCCACTAAAAGCCTAAGTGTTCTTTCATCTGACGTATCCTTTAATGAGATCCTGTTCCCCTTAAGATCAGTGAAGCAGAATATGATATGAGTGAGTTTCTGGTATTCATATTTGCCTACATCTTCTGACTTTCCCTGGTAGTATCCAATAACTTTGAAAGATTTGTTTTCCGTTAGCTTTTGTGCAACTGAATCGTGGAACAAACTAAGGAGTACAAATATTGGCAGGAGTCTAAATTTCCTATATTTCATGGCTGTAATTAAATTACCGCTAACGCCTAGCCAGCAGCCGCAGTGCGGATTTGGCAGTTGTTTTATACTAGTTTCGTTTCCATTTCAAGCAGCTCCAGCGCCTTTCTTAACCACGATTACCACATTGCTCGGCTGCTGGCATGTTGTGCGTAGTTTATCTTTAAATTCAATTCTTTTTGCATTTAAAGTCATACCATAATTTATCAAGGCTTAGCCAAATGTCATGGGATAGTGGCCTTGGGGATAATTCGTAAAATATAAAAGTATTGTTTTCGCCGAAACAAGATTTCAGATGAACTTTACAATTGAGGACTATCGGTTTTTGCTCGATATAATCCAACATTCGAATTGTGCCTATGAAAGATTTTAAATCGCCAGTATCTGTTCCAACTTCCGTGAATGATACCTCAACTGGTATAGCTTTTTCGCTAGGAATTTTACTCCCATTAATGGTGATTAATCCAGAATAATAGGCTTTCAAGTTACTTTCTATTATCTTGCAATCCATTTTAACATCTCCTTCCAAATACCACAAAAAGGCATAGCTCCAATAATCATCGCATTTCACTTTTGCCCAACCTGGAGCAAAACGTATATCTTCAATCCCTTTGTACGGAATTTGAGGAGCGAACCCAATTGGAATAAGAAATCTTTCAGTTGCCCAATCTTTTGAAACTGGAAGGGTATATGGAGCTTCCCATTTATGACCATCAAATTCGAAATTTGCTTCTTGTCCGTAAATTGTCACGCAAATCAAACTGAATATAATGACAGCTAAACTCTTCATCTTTCCGTATTTAGTCAGCAAAAGACAAATTACGCACAACGGTTTGCAGCTAAAAGAAGGTGGCGCTTTTTACCAAAAATGTAGATGCAGAGAACCAAACATTAATTAACTACAAATGTCTCTGCGGAGCACTGAACCGCCAATTTCTTGTAGGTGCTGTTATGCGTTCGTATTTTTACCAAGGTCCATTTTGTGTAATATTGATAAAACTTTCATTTTCATAACGATATGCTCCACCATATCCTACAAACCAAAGTCGCTTTTGCAGGTCTTCATAAATTTGAAAAGTTAGCGGACCATAATTTCCTTCTTCTATTCGATATTCAATGAGTTTCTCACCACTTAATCTGTATATACTACGAGAGCAATTAAACCAAATTTCACCCTTAGAATCCACAACTATACTGCCTGTTCCTTTACTTTCTTCAAAATGCTTTTTTGTAATATTGGTAAGTCTATCTCCTTTGATGTGAAAAAGGCCTATTGAAGTAGAAACCCAGAATCCACCTTTTTTGTCTTCAACTATTTTGTTTACAAAATTGGTTGGAATACCCAGTTCGTCAGAAATATTCTTTAACTTTTTATTTGTATATGAAAATAGACCTGCATTAGTACTGAACCAGATTGTTCCCATAATATCTTCAAGTATATTATGAACCATTTTTGTACTTGATACACCAAGTGTTGTATCTATCTTCCCTTCGGGCAGGTCAAAATAAATGAAGCCTTGTCCATCAAATTTGCAAGTTCCTTTTATTGTTCCAATCCAAACATTCCCGCTGACATCCGTCTCTATACACCAAACATCATTACTTATTAAGCCATCTGATTCGTAATAATTGGTCACTAATGCACCATTAATACTGCTAATACCATCAGAATGCCCAACCCAAATTATTCCATTTTTATCTTCTGCAATGTCTTTTATGGTGACACCTTTCCCAGATTCACTTTTAATGCTATCAATATGAATTAATGAATCGCCAGCTAGTCTAAACGCTCCATTCTCCGTTCCAAACCAAAAATTACCCTTGCTATCATGATACATCATTCTCACAACTTGACTTATCTGATTTTTTAAATTAGGAAAGTGAATTGTTTTCTTTTCTTCTATTACGTTTTGTTTATCACTATTATTCCCTTGCCCAATACACGATGTCATAATAAAATAGAGTGCAATTCCTGTAAATAATTTTATTCCGTAAAATGGTGTTTTCTCTTTTTTCATTGGATTCTAATTTTCCATGACGCATAACGCTTTGCCTGTAAAACCAAGTGCCGTTACAATCTTCGCTGAGAAGAGAACTTTTTGCAGCTTTGGTTTTACAGGCCTGTTGTGTGCTGTGTTGTTAAATTTATAGTTTTATGTGTTATCTATTTTAGTGATTTTTTATGCTCTATTATTTTTATGACATCTTCAATCTGTTCAATTCTTTTCATTTTAATTACTAGTGGAATCAATTTACCAATATTTTTACTTTGACTAAATTCTTCTTTAATACTCTTGTCAATATTGAGTTCAGTGACTCCTGAACAATTTTTTTCTGTAAAATAGAAACCTAATTTGAAATGCATTTCCCAAATTGATAACCAAAACACAGTTTTCTTCTTATAACAAACTTTACATAACCATGATTTTCCATCATTATAATATTTCCATTCAGGAGTTAATCCCAAACCAGAATCTGTTATAATTTCAATAAACTTATTAAAAACTTTCTTAGTACATGACAATTTTTTAACTAATTGAATATCAGTATTTAATGTTAATAACTTTGTTTATAAATATTCTAAATAAATGTAGTTAAGGCCTT
>CAISJJ010000491.1 GCA_903885595.1 uncultured Bacteroidales bacterium | reverse complement strand
GTTACCGGGGATCCTGGTTGTTTAAGATAGATTTTTTTCTAACCAATGAAAAATCAATACCTTTGATTTTATAATTAGTGTCTGTCCATACAGTCCCCAATTTTGTTGATAACCGCCAGATTTTTGATGCGCATGGGGATTTTTCGCAACAAAAAGCCATCTTTTAGTGGAACAAGGCCAGAACTCTGTTAATAACCCAACCCAGCATGTTAATATCAGCTGGATTTTGATTTTTCGAACATATCTTTCTCATCCCATATTCGGGTTTATAGTTCAAAATGCTTGTTTTTACTGATCGTTCAGTCGATCAGTTGACTTGTGGATCAGGTTGAAGCCGATCAAGAATTAATCCGGTCATCACCCTGAAGTTATATGCCAAAACACTCCAAATTACTTTTGCCTGAAAATGCTCCCAGCCTTTCCAGTTGCAAGTACGTATGTTAAAGCCACGTTTAATATTCGAGATAATGGCCTCCATGGCGCTACGCCATTTTTTCAACCGTGTCTCCATATTCAAACTGCTGACTATATTCTGCATGCTGCCTACAACCTTGTTAAACACGATATTAGCAATTCCTGCTTTCTGTGCGTGATCACGGTTTGCTAAACTGGCATATCCACCATCGGTAGCGCTGTCGCGCGGAATGATCTCATAATTTTGAATAACATTGTCAATCGTAGGCTGATACAAGGCTTTATCAGATGGATTGCCCCTTACAACCTGACAATCCAAAACAAGATTACTTTTACCGGCAGCCAGGTTTAATTTGTGACCAAACAGAACTTCCCGTTGACCTTTCACAATGATATCAGTGTGCTGCTCATAAATCGAAAATAGTTTATCTTCACTGGGAACTTTTTCCCCTTCTATTTCCTTTCGATAGGTTACATCATAGACCTGTTTCATCAGGACAAGCAATTTAGCCAGTTCTTCCTGGATGCTCCAGGCGATAATATTCGTGGACTTTTTTTTTATCGCATTGGAGGTTTGATTGATCACTTTGGTAAAAAGAATCAACTGCTTATGAAAAAGTGGGAGCCGTTTCGCTTCACCACGTGTAACGTTGATTTCATAAAAGGTCTTCTTTGCAGATTTGGTATAGTCAATAAAATCAAGACTTTCAATCTCTTGCTTCAAATGTGCCAACAACCGGGTGCTGGTTTTTACACAATCCCATACCAGCGAGTTGTTGGTCGGG
The DNA here is from genome assembly GCA_903885595.1 of uncultured Bacteroidales bacterium. GTDB lineage: Bacteria > Bacteroidota > Bacteroidia > Bacteroidales > FEN-979 > CAIVAT01. Next base: position 7,709 of record CAISJJ010000491.1, on the reverse strand, counting down.
TAATGAATATTGGTTTTAACAACAGTAGAATCCTGAGAAACACTTTGTACATCTTCCAATCCTTCACTAATGGCAATTTTATTGATCTCCACAAGTACACGATGAAGCGATTCCTGTTTAATCCGGGAGATGTATTTTTGAAACAACTGAAAACTGAATGGGTCGCGGCCTTCTAATTTTATAAATGTCTCACAAATCCTGGAGTCAAGTTGTGCATATTCCAGCTCCCTGTAGTCCATTCCGCGCATCTCCTTAAAAATGGCTGCACGAACAATTTGCTCAACACTGGGAGTATCTTGCCGCCCAAAAGTTGAAGCTACTTCGTTACCAATTATGTCAGAACTGAACATTAAAATCAAATCAGGGCGTGATTCAAGAATAGTATCAATCACACAAAACTCCGGATTAGCAGACCAGTCGGGCTTTTCGAATTTCAAAAGTAAATCGTTGAAGTATTTCATGGATTCTTTATCTTTGATTCGAAGTTACCCGGAACTTTCTTTAATAATTCTAGCAAACCCCTGTATTTATTAACAATTTGAGTTTAAAGACAGACACTAATTAGGGCCTTGATCGCATCAGTATGCCGCTGCTCACTGCGAGCAATGTTTCTGAATATAGGTTTGGTGTACAGTTGGCTGAGGGTAAGGTATACGTCATGTGCAAGGAATTCTTCTTCGCGCATAATGACAAGGGCTTCAGATTCAGAAGCATTTAACGATTCATATGGCAAGGAATCGACACACGACAGACATCCTGTCAGAGAAGTATCGGCAATCGTGTAGTTAAGGATGTCTTCCTTATACTGGGAGTCTGCTGATGCTGGTACAGCAGTGGTTTCTTTTGTGCATCCATTCAGGGACAATACCATAAATGATACACCCATCACCAGGAACATTCCGATGGCTAAATTTTTTCTTGCTTTCATAATAGATAGTTTTAGAAGGGTTAGATGAGAATGCATTCTTCGAAAACAAAAGTATATACATGTATACATATAACTATTATGATATTTTGCTTTACTTGTATAAGATTTTAAGGTGATGGTTTAGGTAGTTTGGATTTCCGGATTTCCCGGAATATAAATTAAATGTGTGGCTGGATGATGCTCCGCAATTGGTCTTTACTTACCACGCCTGATTGCCTCCACACCAATTCACCGTTTTTAAAAACAATCACGGTTGGAACACCTTGAATATGGTATCTACTTGCCAAACCAGGGTTTTGGTCCACATCAATTTTAATTACCCTGACACGGTCCCCGAATTCGGATGCTATTTCTGATAGAATAGGTGACTGGACTTTACACGGGCCACACCACAAAGCATGAAAATCAACAATAACGGGACGGGTATCGTTGATTATTGAATCAAAGTTGCCTTTCATTATTCTTAAATTTTATAGGTTAAACTGCCATTCGGACAAGCTGCCACACACTCGAGGCATTTTGAGCAGGTGTAACTCATGCCAGGTTTTTCCAAAGCTGGTTTGTAGAGACTGAATTTGGTTGGTTCCATGGCCACAATATAACATTTTTTATCGCAAATCCCGCAATTCATACAGCTTTCAGAGTCCAGTTTGATTTTAATGAAGGAGAACCGGTTTAACCATCCGGAAATCCATGCAATGGGACATCCCACTTTATGGTATTGATACATCTGGCGAATCTTACCGTCGGGGCTCATACTCATCATGAGCTCCATGATTAACCCCATCGGGCATACCCAGCGACAAAACACCTTCCCGAATACCACACCAAGCAATGTTCCCGCCAGAAGCACAAACCAAAGCGAAATATGAAAGTAGGAAATAGCAATATAAAGTCCGATGCCCAGCACTGCCAGGATTATAACCCTTTTATCAACAAGTAATTTTAACGTTTTTCGCATTTTAGTCGTATCAACACATTTGTTTATAATCCTGGTAATCTTGGGAATTGGCCTGTTTTCGACAACCTGGAATAAACACCCCAGCCTTTTTTCATCCAATGTCCGACAATGGGCAGGGGAATCATAAACGCTTTGGTGCCATTCCTGAACACAAAGGCAGCTCCGTTGCCGGTATCCATCACGCAAAGTATATTAAGATGTTCCTGGTAACCTTTCCGTTTGCTGCTCCCTTTTTCAATTTCCAGAATATTATAGGCTGCGTTACGACCCATCAGTTCGGCAATATGCCCTTGTTTGGCGATCCATTCAGGCCCTTCAAGGGCGGCAATGTCACCAATTGCAAAAACATTCTGACTTCCCTGTACCTGCCCGGTATCATCAATTTTGATAAACCCGGCCTCTGACAGGGGCAGATCGGAATTCTTAAGAACTGACGGGCCAGTTCCTGCGGCAATAAACATTGTAAAATCGGACTCCAGTTTTGAATCATCTTCAAAGATTACTCCATCGCTTACAAACTCTGTAATCTTCTTCCCAAATCGTTTCTTTATATTGTATTGAGTAAACATTTTATCCATCATGGCCAACGCACCTTTTCCCATCCGGGCTCCGGGCTCATCCATGGGGGCGAAAAATGTCAGTTCAAACTTATCTCTAAGCTTTTTGGATTTCAGATAGTTGTGAATGTTGAACATTAATTCGAATGCCGGCCCGCCCCGAACAGCAGATTTGTCCTTTGGGTTACCGCCAAAACCGATTGCGATTTTGCCGCTGCCTTTTTGAACCAGCGCATCTACTTTATTTCGGATTTCAACCGCCATTTCAGGTTTACCACAAATGGACAAGGTGTGGTGGATTCCCTTTTGCTGAAGTTTATCAGCTCCGAACGCTACCACCAGATAATCGTAGGTCAGTGTGTGGTTTTCACAAACTACCTTATTCTCTGTTGAATGAATTTCAATAACTTTATCCAGTACAAGCTTAAACGGATACTTCTTTTGAATTTTCGCCAAAGGCACTTTTACATCGTTGAATTCCTTCATGTGAACAGGAATCCAAATGGATATTGGGAAAAGGTACAAATAGTCACGATCAGAAATCAGGGTGATCTCAAAGCCACCTTTTTTCTGTAGTGCAATTGCAGTTTGCAAACCGGCAAATCCGCCCCCAAGAACAAGAACTTTCTTCATCTGTGTTTGTATTGGTTAATTCAATTCATTTGCAATGTTGAGGGCATCGCTGGGATTATGATCGTGAACCCTGTCTTTTACAATCAGTGTGGTAGTGTATGATTTGATATACTTGTTGAACAAAATATCATGTCCCATACAAAGTCCAACCGTTATTGTAAAATCAACTGATTCGACATTCAGTTGTTCTGCCTGGGCCAATGGATTGCAGGATACTTTTTCAATATTACTCCCGTGATTGACCCCTGATTGTTTAAATCCTCCGGTTGTGCAGGAAACCGGGTATGTTTTAAAGCCAGACTCCCGGAAAATCGTTGTAATCAGCGCAGATTCTATCTCCATGCCATAGCAGTAGGCTATGCCAATTCGCTGAAAGTTCATGGTTTTCGAAAATTCAATTACCTCCTGAAGCCGGGACAAAGTTCCAGCTCTCCCTTTGTCAACAAGGTTGGCAGCCGCCTGAACAATTTTCATGTTTTCGGGCAGGTGGTAGGTTTTTATCAGCGCTTTCGCATCAAACTTTTGGGCATGACATGGTTCTGCCGTCCTGCAACTTTTTGTTGTACACTTAATGCAATCCATTTTTATTGATTTTTTGTGCCATTGCAAAAGTAAGGACTATTTTTAATGAATCGCATAAATATCACTAATTAAATTACCTGATCATTTAATTTTGTATTTTTACCAGGTCATGCCAGACTTCCGCCTAAAGGTTTTCATACTGTGTAATTGGAGTAAATGATAAATTTCATGACATCGAAAGAAAACCGCGTAATAATTTGTTCTCCGGGAATGGAATATTTCGGGGTGTCAGATTTGGACAATCATAATATCACAAGTAAATCAGATCCCGAAAAAGCACGTTTACAGCATGCAACTCTAAAAACGATCCTCCTTGAGTCAGGATTTGAAGTTAACAAAATCCAAGAGTTAAAAAACCATCCGAATTCCGTTTTTACCCGTGATGCATCTATAGTTACTCCTGGAGGATATATTAAATTACGAATGGGACTGGCATCCAGAAGAGGAGAAGAATCATGGATGGCCCGGCATCTGGAATCGCTGGGGATGAAAAGTCTCAGCAGTATAACTGGCAGTGGAACAGTAGAAGGCGGAGATGTGATTTTAAATGGCTCTATTGCTTTTATTGGCCTTTCAGGGAGGACAAATCAGGAAGGTGTGAACCAGATATCGGCCATTTTAAACTCAATGAATTTCAAAGTCAGGTCTATCGCAGTACCTAAAACATTCTTGCATCTGGGCGGTGCCATGAGTGTCCTTTCCCCTGATGATGTTCTATGTTGTCAGGGGATTTTTCCGGTTGATTTTTTCGACGGATTTAATCGAGTTGAAGTACCAAGAAATAATTTTGTTTCGGGGAATGTTATATCCCTAGGCAATCATGAAGTTATTGCAGATCAAACAAATACTTCTGCGATTAATATTCTTACACAAAATGGATATCAGATCCATTCCCTAGACCTGTCAGAGTTCATCAAAGGAACAGGTGGTCCATCCTGCTTGATATTGCCCTTTTGACAAATAGTCTGATTTAATTATATTGTCGTTCAGCCCTACCTTGTCCTCACAATGGTGTTGAAAACAGAAGGTACATCCTGCGATAATGAAATGACTATGATGTATTGCCGCTGAAAATTAATAGAATCATTTTGGGGCTTTCGGTGTTATCTTTGCATATTGAACTATCTAAAAAGTATCTGTAATATGAAAAACATTTTTTTGTCATTTTTCGTATTGATGCTTCTTTTCTACGGAGTATCAACATTAGCCCAGGTAAGTATTAATGCTGACAGCGATGCACCGGATTCATCAGCGATGCTGGATATTGGATCATCAGAGCGTGGATTACTACTTCCGCGAATGACTTTACAACAAAGAGATGCAATTTCAAATCCAGCTATAGGTTTGATGATTTTCCAGACCGACGGTTCAGTCGGATTTTTTTATTTCAATGGGACAAATTGGCTCCCGGTAAGTAGCCCTTTAAATGGGGGACATTACCCTGGAGAATTATTCGGAGGTGGGGTTGTGTTTTGGACCGATGCAACTGATGAACACGGATTGATCGTCAGCATGGTTGATATTAGCAGTAGCCAGGCATGGAGTAACATTACTGCGACTCCGATTGGAGTATCGGCTCGCAGCGACTGGAATGGCTTTGGAAATTCGAATGCTATTGTGAACCAAAGTGGACATACAATGAGCGCAGCAAAATTATGTCTGGATTATACAAACGCAAACTACGGAACAGGTGTTTTTTCAGATTGGTATTTGCCAGCACGAGCAGAATTGAACCATTTCTGGACTCATTTTTATGAAGTTCAGAAGACCCTGGAAAGTGATGGTAATCCTGCTACTGTGAAAATAGCCACTGACAATTACTGGTCTTCCACTGAGGAGAGTGATGGCAGCTCGTGGTATTACTATTTTACTAACGGCGGAACTGCTGCTGTTAATAAGCATAACATGCAACTGGTGCGGGCAGTTCGGGAGTTTTGAATTTATTGGAGCATGAATAATGTGATAATTATCACATCTGCCGATAAACCAATGTTCATTATCACAATGATGGCTAACTTTGAAAACACAATCCTTTTCCGATCCCATTTAATTCAAATTAAACACCTCCTGCGATGAAAAAATTTATCGTGTTAATTCTTGCAGTGTTTGCAATGGTTTCCTGCAAGCAGAATGAATACAAAAAAGTTGCCATAGACAACATGGGCATGAAAACCGATTCGGCCATGTCGTGCTGTAACAAAGACGGGATATTCCTGCATATCTCCTCAGGGTATGATAATCCCCACAAAGTACTCATGGCACTGAAAATGGCCGTAATGATGTCAATGGATAAAGATGTGCTTGTATACATCGATATCGAGGGTGTGAAGATGTTGGTTAAAGAATCAAAGGATATGAAGTTCAAGGATTTTCCAACACTCTTTGAATTGCTTGATCAGCTTGCTGCAAAAAAAGTGACTGTGATGGCCTGCCCCACTTGTTTGAAAATCGCCGGTTTTAAACCGGAAGATCTTCGTACAGGGATTATAATTGCTCAAAAAGACAAATTCTTCAACTTCACCAAAGGCAGGATTGTGACACTGGACTATTAATTTCCGGGCTGAAATTTTATTGCAAAAACATCCCATCCGTTTTCCTTTGCCATCTGCATGGCGGGTTGGTTCTGCATAATGGCTCCGCCCCGGTAATTAAAGTCGAATATATGCGGGTTTTCAAACCATTTTTCAATGTTCATTGAAAGGTTGAAAGTCAATGTGTCCTTGTCGTTCATGTTGAAACCTGAACCCGGTAAATGAACCATGAAATAATTCTGAACGAAAGCATAGATCGAATCAACATTGGCCGTGTTTCCATGATAGAGTTGTCCGATCCCAAGGTGAAAATTAAAAGGTTGATTGACCCCCGTGGTGTCCTTCCATTTTCCATTGATCATCATGTAATGATATCCTCCACCGAGGACTTCCGGCCAGAACATATCCACCTCCGGCGGGTTCACAAACATAAAGGATTTGTTTTTCTGTTCGGGGATGCCGAATATAAATGTTATTGAATCATAGGCGCCCGCCGGGATTTTATCAAAAAACCGGATTGTTTTTGTTTCCGGAATGTTTTCATCCACATAAAAAATGTCCTTCCAATCCCCGATCACTTTTTTTGATCCATCATTCCTGTAAAAGGTAATATCGGAAATAAAGTATTTCACCTCGGTAATCAGGTAATTATTCCCGGCGGCATTGGTGTAAATCAGCTCATTTTCGGTTAGCGGTTGACCATTCACGCAGTGGTTGATGGAAAAAATGATTTTCCCGGATGGGGAGGCAGGAGTTGTATTATCTACTTTCTTACAGGCGGATAAAATGCTCGCCATGATTATCAGGGATGAAATTCTGACCCACACCCGCAAATTTCCCTTCATGATCGTCAGATTTTAACAATCATGGTAAAATAGAAAACCCGGCCCGGCTCATATAACCGTTCGGCGCTTCCGACAATTCTCCGGTTGAGATGCTCATAATAGGGAGTATCAAACATGTTTTCAACACCGGCAACGAATGAGGCAACCCTGCAGGGCGCATAGCTGACCGATGCTGCAGCCGTTATAAACCCGAGCGTTTTTGATTCGCCATATGATTGTGAAACCCGGTTTTGTTCACTTACCATTCTTACTGATGCATTGGGAATAAGCTTACCCCTGAAGAATTTATAAGAGAACCTCACGGTGCCTTCCAGTGGCGGAATTTCCGGCAACGGATCATTTTTCACGGTCTCTTCGCCTGTAACCTGTCCGCCTGACACGATGTATTTAACCGCGTCAGGTTGGGTTCCGTAAGTTGCAGCCACCTGTGCCAGCAATCCCCATTTCTTCGCTGTTGGAGATTGATACGACACTTCAAACCCGGTGAGATACACCTTGTCGGCATTGGAAAACTGCTTAACGCCCGGCGCTCCCTGGGTGGAGGGTTTGATGACTGATGGCGGCACAACCTTGCCAATGATGTAATCGGTAACGAGCGAAAAGAACCCTCCAACCGACAAACTGCCTACGTTTGGTTCAAGAAATTCAAAAGAGGCGTCAGCCTGGTAATTG
>CAISJJ010000490.1 GCA_903885595.1 uncultured Bacteroidales bacterium | reverse complement strand
TGACAAGTAACAAATGACAAGTAACAAATGACAAGTGACGAATGTCAAAACTTCGACATTCAATATTCGTTGTTCAATATTCGATATTCAATTTTTTGTAACATGGAAACAGTACTTAGATTTAAACACGAAGATCTCCTGGATTTCGTGGTCCGATATATGACGAAACTTGGTGTTCCGGCCGGCGATGCGAAAATTGTGGGCAATGTGTTGATCTGCGCTGATATACGTGGTGTTGAATCACATGGATTGCACCGCCTCGGATCCTATTATGGGAACCGCATCAGCAAAGGCTGGATTGATCCGCTTACCCCGTTTAAGATTATCAGTGAAACACCATCCACTGCGCTCATCGACGGGGGCAACGGATGCGGGCAGGTTGTATCGCACAAGGCAATGAAGATGACCATTGAAAAGGCGAAATCAGCCGGTATTGCCGCGATTACGGTACGAAACAGCAACCACTACGGTATTGCAGGGTATTATGCCATGATGGCCATGCGAAAAGGAATGATCGGTATTTCACTCACCAATTCGCAACCCCTGGTAGCGCCAACGTTTGGCCGGACGGCCGTACTTGGAACCAACCCGATTGCAATGGCAGCGCCGTCGGACAAAGCTTACCCTTTCCTGCTCGATATGGCAACCAGCGCAGTTGCTTACGGGAAAATCCAGGTTTATGAAAAGAAACACGAACACATTCCGATCGGCTGGGGTATTGATGAGCAAGGGATGCCTACCAACGAACCTTCCCTGATCAAACCAGGCGGACATGGTGCGCTGCTACCCCTTGGCGGGATGGATATCACCGCTGGTTATAAAGGATATGGATTGGCTGTTCTGGTTGAAATTCTTTGCTCGGCGCTCTCAGGGGGGAATTTCCTGACCAACGTTGGCGGACCCGGAAAGCCTGAACCCACCGGCGTCTCTCATTTCTTTATGGCTATCAATATTGAAGCGTTCCGGCCAATCCTTGATTTTAAAAAGCATATGGACGATATGATCGCCCTGCTGAAAAAGTCGCCGCTGGCAGTGGGTCGCGACGAAATACATGTAGCAGGCGAGAAAGAGTTCGAATATGCCGAATTCAATGAAATCCATGGCGTTCCCCTGATCAAGCCCATCGTCGATGACCTCATTATGGAAGGCGAAAAAATCGGGGTGCCGTTTGATTGCCCACACGTGAACGAGTAACGAAGAGGAGAATATCGAATATTGAATAACGAATGTTGAATGTTGAATTTTTGACTTCGTCAGCAATCATACGGTATCTGTCCCCCAGCATTGATCTTCTGAACACTTATCGGCTAATTGGCACGGTTTTTCGGTGAAACACCTAAAATATCCGGTATAAAATTAAGAATTTAGTTGACAAACTAAGAATTTAGTTGTATCTTTGTCTTTTGTATTAATTCAATCGATATTCAATATTCGTTGTTCAATATTCGACATTCAACTAACCCTCTCCCCATGCCACTCAAAAAAAACCCCGCCAATACTCCTGCCTCCCTCACCCGTGCCGAGGAAGAGGTGATGCAGATCCTCTGGCAGGTAGAAAAAGGTATGATTCACGATCTCCTGGATAAATTCCAGGAGCCTAAACCCGCGTACAATACGGTTTCTACCATCGTCCGGATTCTTGAACAAAAAGGTTTTATCGGGCACAAAGCTTATGGCCGTACGCATGAGTATTTTCCGGTGATCAGCAAGAAGGACTATACAAAATCATCGTTCAGGGGGTTCATGACAAATTACTTCGGCAACTCCTACAAGTCGCTGGCATCGTTTTTCGCCTCCGACGGAAAGCTGACGATTAAGGAACTCGAAGAGATCCAACGGACCATCGACATGGAGATCAGAAAACAAAAGGAGGAAAAACAATGAACGCCCTGTTCCTGTATTTGCTTGAATCAGCCATCTGTGTTTCGGTGTTGTATGCCATTTACTGGTTCTTCCTGATGCGTGATACATTTTTCAGGGTGAATCGCTTTTACCTGATTGCGATGGTGGTTTTCTCCATATTATTTCCGCTGCTGCCCCTCCGGTGGACTCCCTCCGATCCCACTACGGTGATAACAGTTCTGCTCGAACCGGTCATAGTAACACCGGCAAGGCTGGAACAAACCCTGCAGGCACACCTTCAGTGGATTGAAATTGCAGCGGTGGTCTATTTTACCGGCGTGCTAATTTTTCTTTTGCGCTTTGCCCTGCAGCTGACCCAGCTTTTTATCATCACCCGGCAGTTCGGAATCAGTAAACGAAATGGTCAGCGGGTGGTTTTTATCGATCGGGGCTATGCTCCCTTCTCCTTTTTTAACCTGGTCTTTATCAATGAGGGTGTGGTTTCCGACGGCAGTCTGCGCACCATCCTCGAACATGAAACGGTTCATATGCAGCAATATCATAGTCTGGATATGATACTGATCGAACTGTCGGCCATACTGCAATGGTTCAACCCTATTATGTGGCTGGCCGGCCGTGAAATGAAAAGCATCCATGAATACCTGGCTGATGAAGCCGTTCTGCAGAACGGTATCAGCCGTTCCCGATATCAGCAAATGATCCTTGATGAAACCATGGGCATCCGGGTGAATAACCTGACCAATAATTTTAATGTTTCATTACTTAAAAAACGCATTGCCATGATGACAAAATCTAAATCAAAAACATGGGCAAAAGGCAAAGTACTGATTGCCGTGCCTGTATTACTGGTATTGGGATTTCTTCTTACAGCCCATACTTACAGCAACATTCCGGTGCCGGATGATTCCGCCAGCCCGGCGCTGACACAGGCCGGCTTTGTTCATGGTCCGGGTCAGATAATCCAGGATAAACCAAAGACGGAAACACAAATCAAATATGTAGATCCTAAAACAGGAAAAGAGGTTTATACGGTGGTTGACAAGCAGCCTGTCTTTCCCGGCGGCTTCGATTCTTACAGCAAGTTCCTGATCAGTAATATTAAATATCCGGAGGAGGCGCTCAAGAAGGGTGTGACAGGAACAGTATTCATCACATTCGTCATAGAGAAAGACGGTTCGGTTACAAATGTGAAAATTCTACGGGGCATTGGTTCCGGTTGTGACGAGGAGGCATTTCGTGTTGTTAAAATGATGCCAAACTGGGTCCCTGGTGAACTTAAAGGCAAGCCCGTAGCCGTTCAGTTCAATCTCCCGATCAAATTTAATCTGGACTCTGAAAAAAAGGATGAAACTAAAAAGTAAATTTCATGGCTAAGCAGATCGCGATCCTTGTCATTCTGCTGCAATTTCATCCGGCCATATCGGGGGCGCAGGAGCGGGACCCCGCAGAACAGGTTAAAGTTTTAATGGAATCGTGCCAGTTCAGCCAGGCTGTCAACCTGGCTGAACAATTTCTGTCGCAGGATAGTACCCGCGTCGATTTGTTATTGCTGACGGGAAAGGCCCTGGCAGCCGGTTTTCAATACAGGGAAGCTGTTGCGGCGCTCCGCAAAGCCGAACAACTCGATAGCACAAACATTAAAGTACTGAATGAACTGGTCGATGTTTACCGCCAATCGGGGGATGCAGGTAACGCCATTGTTGCCAGCCGTAAGATTACCAGCCTGGTTCCCGGTAACCGCTATTTCAGCCTTCAGTTAGCCAACCTGTATTATCTGGAAGAGGATTTCCGGCAGGCAATAGCGGTGCTTTTACCGCTTTATATCACAGACTCTTCCACTTTCTTTGTTGCAAAGCAGCTGGGAAACTGTTACAATGAACTGAAGCGCTCCGATTCGGCGATCAGGTTTTACAGGCGTGCCCTGAGAATTTGCCCGTATGATCCTGTCGTAACGGGCAAGCTCGTTAACGTTTTTATCCGGGAAGACAATGTGGCCATGGCCCTCTACTGGACCCAGGTATACCTGTCACAGGATTCGGTGAACATCCCCATCCTGAAACAAAGCGCTTATTGTTATTACCTGCTGATTGATTTTAAATCGTCGGCAAAGCAGCTGCTTGAATGCCTGCGGCTTGGAGACTCTTCGAAATTCATCATGAAGTACCTCGGATTGTCCTATTACAAGCAGGATAAGTATGATACTGCTTCGCCCTATTTCCGGAAAGCATTCCTCGCTGATACCACCGATGCAGAGGTCTGCTTTTATTACGGAGTTTCGGAATACAGGTCGCTGGGGGTTGATACCGGCCTGGTATACCTGAACCGGACCTTCCGGTTGCTGATGCCCACGCCCCAGTTCCTCTCAACCCTTTATGTTGAACTTGCTGCTGCGAATACTGCCACCGGGCATGCCGACACGGCCATTATTCTGCTGCAAAAAGCGCTTGAATCGAAACCGGAAAACAATACACTGCGCTTTAAGATTGCTTACCAGTATGACTTTTATCTCCGGAAACCATACGAAGCGCTGCCCTGGTACAGGGAGTTTTTAAAAAATGTGGTACCCGGCAGTCAAACCACCGAAAACCTGCCGCAACAGGTCTCTTACAGCGATTATGCAAATAACCGGATCAAAGAGATAGCCGGAACAAAAAGAAAATAGTTTTCGCTATTTACTCACGATCATTTTTATTTTTTTTGGGTGTTCGTGATTGCTTCGCAATTCGCCATTTCGCTACCTCGCTACCTCGCTACCTCGCTACCTCGCTACCTCGCTACCTCGCTACCTCGCTACCTCGCTACCTCGCTACCTCGCTACCTCGCTACCTGTTATTCCTGTCCAGGAATTCAATCAGCATCTGGTTGAAAATCTCCGGATGCGTCTCCATGGCCATGTGCCTCGCATCAGGAATCACCTTTAATTCGATCGAGGGAACGGCTCTTTTTAGTTTTTTTCCATTGCTCAGTCTGATGGTTCGGTCTTTCTTTCCCCAGATAACCAGCACCGGAAACTGGTCCAATCCTTTGGCATCAAGTTCCCGGATCTCACTGGAATTTGCAAGAAGGTTTACGACTGTTTCAGCTGTACCGCTGATTTGCAAAGGCTCCCAGTAACCCATTACCGTAAGGGTGTCTGGAATGAATCCATACGTGCTTTTTAATTCACGTCTGAAATTGTTGAAAGAGAGGTATTGGTGTTCTGTGTAGGAAAGGAGAATTTTCTTATAAATCGGGTGGTTAACCAGCCCGACAATACCCAGGTTTACATTATTGTTTTTAATAAAGATCATGCCGTCGAGGATGGTCAGGCTTTTTGTTCGTTCTGGCTTCATCAGTGCCACAGCCTCTGCAGTTCCTCCACCCATTGAATGACCAACGATGTTCCATTTGGTCGTATCATCTCCGTCAATTTTTATAAGGAGATCCCATATTAAACGCCCGCGGTTGCTTTGTGACTGGTTTAACTGCAGATCCCGCTGACTGTACCCAAAACCCGGGAGATCAATGGCGACCACTTTGTATTGCGCATTAGCCAGGGCATCATAATTATTCCGCCAGCAAAATGTCGATCCGCAAAATCCATGGATGAGCAGGACCTTTCCTTTCGGATGAGGCAACTGATCATTCCATACCCGGTAATGGAAACTCACGCAATCAACTGTGTCGAACCGGCTGTTTTCATATGGTTTTTCGGGACTCTGGGAAAACAGATCCGTATTACAGGTAAGAAATATCGTGAGAATAAGCAGGAATGATAAGGCAATGCGCATGTCAGGGGTGTTTGGCGGCAAAAATACATATATTTGTGAATCCTAAACATCGGGTTTGTTTATACTTAAGCTTTCCGAATAGTGGTATCTTTGCAGCCGGTTTTTTCAGGGAAATATTAATAACCTCAGAAATAACATGATCCGGAGTTTTGCGTTTTATAGTTCATATAAAATTACAGCATGGAGAAAAAGTTTAACCCCTATTTACCGATCTGGTTTGCGCTCGTATTAGTTGGAGGAATATTCCTGGGAATCCTCCTTGGTACCCGTACCGGCGCTTTCAGTCCGTTCCGGGCAAAAAGTGACAAAATCAGGGAAGTAGTCAAATATGTGCAAAAAAAATATGTTGATACCCTCAGCCAAAATGTCATTGAGGAAAAAGCCATAACTGGTATGCTGGAGAAACTCGACCCGCATTCGGTCTATATTTCGGCTGAAGAGTTTCATGATGCCAACGATCCGTTACTTGGGAGTTTTGAAGGAATCGGGGTGCAGTTCCGCATCGAGAATGATACGGTTACCGTGATAAATCCCGTTTCAGGAGGGCCTTCTGAAAAGCTTGGAATCAGGGCGGGCGATCGTATCGTAAAGGTTGATGGAAAGAATATCGCAGGCATCAAGATAGAAACCAATGATGTCATGCGCAAACTCAAGGGGCCCAAGGGGACAGAGGTTGAGGTGTCAATCTTCAGGAGAGGCGTTACAGGGCAACTCGAATTCATTATTACCCGCGATGTGATCCCGACTTACAGCATGGACATCGCCTATATGCCTGAACCGGGAATCGGATATATACGGTTGAATAATTTTTCGGCCAGTACCGCCGATGAGGTTCATAATGCGCTCGAAATGCTCCTGAAGGATGGCATGACCAGGTTGATCCTCGACCTTCGCGGGAATGGCGGCGGATATCTCAAGGCAGCCATTGAGGTGGCCGATGAATTCCTGAACGATGGAGAACTGATCGTTTATACCGAGGGGATGCATCATCCAAGGGAAGTTGCCAATGCTTCGGGTGACGGGTTGTTCGAAAAGGGAGACCTGATTATCATGGTGGACGAAGGAACCGCCTCTGCCGCCGAAATTGTGTCGGGGGCAGTGCAGGATCATGACCGGGGCACCATCATGGGACGGCGGACGTTTGGCAAGGGACTGGTTCAGGAGCAACTCGATTTCAAGGATGGCAGCGCCCTGCGTTTAACGGTGGCCAGGTATTATACCCCCACAGGAAGGTGTATCCAGAAATCATACAAAGACGGGCTCGAAATGTACAATGGTGAGTTTTACCATCGTTATATGTCGGGAGAACTGGAACATCCCGATTCCATTAAATTCCCGGATTCACTCAAATTTAAAACCCCCAAAGGCAAAATCGTTTATGGTGGAGGTGGCATTATGCCCGACATCTATATTCCCCTCGAAAAAGATTCAACCCTCCAGTTTTACAATCTTTGCATTAACAAAGGTCTGGTTTACCAGTATGCTTTTGATTATACCGACCGGAACCGGGCGCAGCTGATGAGGTTTAAGGATGTTGACCGGTTTGATGCGGGCTTCAGCATCAATGAATCCATCTATGGCGATTTTATCCGGTACGCCGAGAAGAAAGGGGTGAAACGCCAGGGAAAGGATCTTTCAAAATCGGACAGGTATATAAAAACCATGCTGAAAGCTTACATTGGCCGCAATCTCCTGGATAACGACGGCTTCTACCCGATTTTAAATACCATCGACCCGGGATTTTTAAAGGCGGTGGAAATGATGAAAAAAACAATTTGAAGATTTGGAGGATTTGAAGATTTGAGGATTTGGGAATGAAAAAATTGAAAATTGAAAAGGAGTACTTATACCAGGAGCAGGTTTTTGATTTTTTATTTGTGGTTTTGATTTTTGATCTTTGAGTTTTAATTTTGTTTTTTGATATTTGAGTTT
>CAISJJ010000489.1 GCA_903885595.1 uncultured Bacteroidales bacterium | reverse complement strand
TACTTCGCTACCTCGCTATTTCAAATTTTACTCCTTTCGCTATCTCGCTACTTCGCTACCTCGCTATTTCAAATTTTACTCCTTTCGCTACCTCGCTACTTCGCTACCTCGCTACCTTTTAAAAGGGTAGATCATCCTCCGGTGTTGGCGACATCGAAACATCTGCCTTTGACTCTTCTCCGGCTAAAGCAGTACCATTGCCCTCGTCCCTGCGCGGACCACCACCCAGCATTTGCATTGAATCGGCCAGGATCTCATAAATGAATTTTTTCTGACCCTCTTTATCTTCATACTCCCGTTTGCGTATCCGGCCTTCCACATAGATGGTATTTCCCTTTTTCAGGAAACGCTCGGCCACATCGGCCAATCCTCGCCACATTATAATGTTATGCCACTCCGTGTGGGTGGTCTTTTCCCCATCCTTGCCTTTATAGGCTTCGGTAGTTGCCAGCGTGAATGCTGCTTTTTTAACTCCGTTTTCGAAATTCTGAACCTCTGGATCTCTCCCCAGATTACCGATCAAAATCACTTTGTTGACTCCAGTTGCCATGATGATTAGATTTAAAGATAAACACTCCGTGAACAAAAGTAGTTATTTTTTATGCTTTATCGGAGTAAGGGGCAAAAGGTGAACCGGTTTTGGCAGATTTTTTTTTATTTGTTCAAAACTTTTTGAAACGGGCTACAACAGACGGTTCCGCCTACCTGGTTTTTCTCCGGCTAAGTAAGTCATCCACAATGTCTTCCACAACAACAACCCCTTCCATCATCCGGTTCTGGTTTATCACAGGCACCGATAAGAGGTTGTATTTTGAAACCAGCTCAGCAAGGGAATCAACCTTGTCGTGGTCAAAAACCGAGATCGGGTTTTTCTTCATGATCTCTTTTAATTTCATCGCAGGATCGGCAATTACTAATTCCCCTAATGAGATCGCCGATAAAAACCGTTCATTCTGATCGACGACAATGACCGAATAAATATGGGCCGGCTCGGGTTTCTGCCGGCGAAGTTCTTCCATGGTTTCACTTACCGTTTTGTTTTCATTGAAGGTGTAATAATCGGTAGTCATCAGCGAACCCACATATTTGTTGTGATATTCGAGCAGTTCCCTTACCTCTTCCGACGACTCTTTCTCCATCTCTTCCAGAAGTAATTCCGCCTTGTCTTCGGCCAGTGCATCAAGAAGGTCGGCCACTTCATCGGCAGGCATTTTTTCGAGTACATCCGCTACCTTTTCCAATGGAAGGCTTTCAACGATATGGATCTGGGCATGCGTTTCCAGCTCTTCCAGTACATCGGCAGCCTGCTCCTCATCAAGAGATGCGAAAATATAGGTGCGGGATGTCTTGTCAAGGTCTTCAATGATGTCGGCCAGATCGGAAGGGTGCAGGGTGTTAAGCCTCGAAATGGATTTCGATAATTTGATATTGGAATTGGAAAAGTCAACTGCAGCAATATCATCCCATAAGATGAATTTACCCGGTATCCCTGCATTGAAAGGGTCAAGTACCGTCTGGATGGGCTTGTCCATACCAAACCGGCGCAGAAACCCCTCCATCCCCACATCTACTGCAATTGCGTATGTACCTGCCGGAATCATAACCATCCGGATATCGTTTACACGCACCAGTTTACGTCCGTTGATATCAACAATCTGCTTATCCAGGATGTTCTCTGCAAGCCATAGGCTGTTTGGGAACGAATCGGGCGAAATATCATGCACTTCGAGACATGTCACCCTGAGTTTGCGCTTGAATTTCTTGATCTCAAAGGATGAGAAATCCAAAATCCGTATGTCGTTTCCTTTTTTAACCTTGATAGCCACAACCCGGGGACGGATGGGATCCGATTCCTTGCCGGGCATGGAGGATTGGTCAATAAGAAAATCCCTGATCTTCCCGATGGTAACCCCATCGTCTGAGATGTAGTTTTTACCAAGTATCTGGCTTAAATGGAAAGTAATCTGAGATGTCATTTTCGCCTCCTTCTTTATTAAACCACTGTAAAGAAAGGCGATACACCATGAATAATATCACGATGATTCCCTACAAATACAGGGGTAGGTTGATCTGAATGCTTCGCGCAGGTAAGTCGTCCATTTTGTGAATGAAAAATTTTGTGCAAAGATAAAAAAACTAGCGAAAACCAGGAAAAATATCAATGAGATACTTATCGATCAGGCGGGGTAAAGGATACGTGTGAATATTTATAAATGGTACCATCAGATAGGGCAATTCAACTTTTTTATTAAAATGAAACTGATAAAACCACACATGAAGCCGCTGATGGGTAAGCTGATGGTCATACTGTTTTGAAATGCTCCTGAATTGCCGGAGCAGCTGACTATCCGGATTTGCATCGCCAATACTTTTAAAATCACCTGATTTGAATAATGCCAGCACTGCCTGTTGATTCATCGGCTGGTCCTCGATCGCGCCCTTGTCAGGCTCCACTTGCGGAAAATCAAACAGGTTCCTCCAGATATCATTGCCCGTGCGCTTGTTAAGGTAAATATAATCCTCACCCCCATCGCAGCAGGTTAACACAAGGTAATGGAGATACCTTTTGCGAACCATTGTTTTTTGTGGCCTGACCGGCAATTCAGCAACCATTTTATGCACGGTTGCAAAACACTTTTTGTTGAATATACATGAGTTGCAACCTGGGTTTACCGGTGTACATACCCGTGCGCCAAACTCCATTACACCCTGGTTAAAATCACCTGGATGACCGTGATCTATAAGTTCTCCGGCAATTTTAAGGATCCGTTTTTTAGTCCCTGCCAACCCGATTGCCTCCATAATGCCAAAATACCTGGAAAAAAACCGTACAACATTGCCATCAATAACCGGGTAAGGAAGATCATATACAATAGATGCAACTGCCGCGGCCGTATAATCACCGATACCCTTTAGATTTCTGATCCCTGAATAGGTATCGGGGAACCGGCCATCATGTTCCTTCATGATCATTCGGGCTGACCCGTGTAAATTCCTGGCCCTTGAATAATATCCCAACCCCTGCCACAATTTCAAAACCTCTTGTTCCTCCGCTTCTGCCAGTTGCTTAACATTCGGAAACGCATTCACAAATCTCTCATAATAGGGAAGTCCCTGGTCAATCCGGGTCTGCTGTAAAATAATCTCCGAAATCCATACCAGGTAGGGGTCCTTTGTCCTCCGCCAGGGAAGGTCCCGTTTGTTTACATCATACCAGGAAAGTAGTTGTTTGGTGAAATTCATTGTAGTTTTTCGAACTGACAAATGTACATGAAAAAGTTGGCAAGCTGGTAAGTTGGTAAGCTGGTATTGGAACCATTCCTATTAATCACAATGATTTTGAGTTTCTTTGCGTTACAGCGCCCCCGATTTTGAATTTTGAGTTTTGATCTTTAGGTAAGAGTCCACTCCGAAAAGGTAATTTAACGGAAACCCGGACACTGAGCGAAGTCGAAGTGTCCTTATTGACAGGTGTTTGCATCCTTCGACTCCGCTTAGGATCCGATTGGTCG